>CAJBLA010000198.1 GCA_903953815.1 uncultured Bacteroidota bacterium
ATAAATTATTACAAATATTTGAATTTAAATGTATATATTTATTATAGTATATTTCCCCAATTGACTATTTTTTAACCAAAATTTCTTTTATGAAAAAAAACATGTTTATCCTTGCATCATCAATGACAATATTTTTGATGTCATGTGGGGGACCAAAAAAAGTGGTGAAATCTTTAACACCAGTAGCGCAACCACAAGCACAAGTTGATGTCGCTCCTAAGGATGTAAATTTATCGGTAGAATCTAATCGTGAAATTGTAATGCCGATTGTAGAAAATGCAAAACCTAATCCAGTAAAATTAGTAAGTTTTGTAAATGTAGACGATTTGGCTGATTTAACAGCTGGTATGACTAAGCAAGAGGTGTATACAAAATTAGGTAAAAAGCCTTTTGATGTTCTCGCAACTCAAGCAGATGGATATTCTATTGTTTTATATAAATATAGAAAAATTCATACTATTTTGAATGACCAGAATGAAAATACAGTTGGCGCTAGTGGCGAAAAGGAATATGGTACATTAATTCAAGACATGTATGTAATATTCAACAAAGACAATAAATTAGAACTAGTAATTTCTAAAAACGAATTTGAAAGTTCACAAAATGTATTAAAATTGCATGGTAAATTATATGGCTACACAATAAATGGCGGAAAGCTTTTTATTAAACCAATAATGTAATAATCTAATTGTTTTTAATCGGGAAATAAATTTTTATTTCCCGATTTTTTATTTAATAATATGAAAAATTTAATAGTATTTTTAGTAAGTTTTTTTCTTGTTATAAATAGTAGTGCTCAGAAGCGATTTAGCAATGAATATGAAGTTAATTTTGTTAGATCTGAAAATGGAAAAATATTTTGTACAATATTTACTTATTGTAAAAACGAAAAGCAGTGTTTAGAAATGGCCAAAGTAGATGCAATTAAAACTACTTTATTTAGGGGGTTTACATCTGACATAAAGGTTTATCCCATCATTAAAAACCTAGATATTGAGATTAGTAATAAATCTTATTTCGATAATTTCTTCAAACCCAATGGTAGATATTTAAATTTTGTAGAATATACGCAAGATGAATTAACCGTTTATGCAGATATTACAAAAAAGAAGAAGAAGATGGCAACCAATATAATAATCCTTAGAGATAATTTAATAAAGGAAATGCAAAATCAAAAAATAATTAAACTATTAGATAATGGCTTCTAGAATTTATAAACTAGGCTTATTTTTTTTATTCATGATTTTCACGAGTCATTTAAATGCGCAGGCCAAAAAGCCAACATTAATGATTTTCCCAAGTGATAATTGGTGTATACAGAGATACTTTTATACGGAAACCAAATATCAAGGCAACACAATTAAATCCCCAGACTATAAAAAAGCGTTTCAAGAAGACCAGGAAATTGGACAAGTAATTAGCAAAATAGGATCCTTAATGATTGAAAAAGGCTACCCCCTAAAGGATGCCGAAAATGAGATGAAGAATTTGGAGAGGCAAGGAGCTATAGACCAAGCTATATCAAATGGCAATGGTAATAACGAGCTTAATTTAAGCATGTTGGATAGAATACTTACTACAAGTAAATCTGATGTGGTTATACAAGTATGGTGGCAAATTAATAAAAAAATAAATGGCAACAAAGAGGCTAAATTTACTCTTGAAGCTATTGATTCTTATACAAATAAACGAATAGCAGCAGCAACAGGAATAAAAGAATTTAGTACAATTCAGAGCACCCCTGAGCTATTAGCATCATCAATTGAAAATAATATTGAGTTATTTTCAAATCAAATCCAGGACTATTTCAATAATCTCTTAGAAAATGGGAGAGAGGTTAAATTACAGATAAAAGTATTTAAAGATTGGGGAAAAAATTTAGATACAGATTTTCAAAACAAAACACTTAATGAAATTATAGAAGAGTGGCTTCAAGCTAATACCGTTAAGTCTAAATTCAATATTTCATCTTATACTGAAAATTTAATGATCCTCGAAGAAGTGAAGATTCCTGTATTAGATAATAAAAACAGAGGTGTTGATTCAAGGTCATTTCTAAGAAATCTTCAGAATTATTTAAAAGAACCACCCTATTCTATACCATCAAAATTAATTTCATCAGGTGTAGGCGAAGCAACTTTAATTTTGGGAGATAAATAAATTTTTATGAAGCATTATTTTTTATTTGTAGTAATTATTTTTTCAACTTCATTAGTTTTTTCTCAGAACAAAGAGACAAGGCTATTTCCATTAAACACCTATATTAACAACAAAAATTCGCGACTTTCTGAAGATGCAATTTCACTTCTTTCGAATAAAATAAATACAATAACAACCAATTTGGGTATTGGCGGAGAAAATCTAGCAAATCCAAGATTTTTGCTTTATTCAAAAGTTGTAATTAACAAAAAAAATATAATTCCCGGAAGTGTTACCGGTTATACAATTTATGCAGATGTATATTTTTATGTAGGGGATGCTTTTGATAAGACTATATTTTCTAGTTATATAATCCCAATTAAAGGGTATGGAACCTCCGAAGAGGCTGCAATTTTTGAAGCGTTGAGATCTATTAATCCTAAAGATGATAAATTAAAAATATTCGTATCATCTGGTGTAGAAAAGATAAATAATTATATTTTGGCGCAGTGTCCATTAATTATTGCAAAGGCAAAAGCAAAATTAACAGAACAAAAATATGACGAAGCAATATTTAATTTATATAACATACCAGAAGGAATAGGGGTATGCTATGAAGATGCGTTGTCTCTAATTAAGAATATTTATACTCAAAAAATAAATACTGAAAGCGCTTTAGAATTTAAAAAAGCGAAATTAATATGGGCTGGATCCCAAAGCGAAAATTCAATTTCTACAATATATGAACACTTAAATAAGATAAATCCTGAATCTACGGTTTTTAAGGAGATGGATAATTTTATTTTAGATATCAATAAAAAAATTGATAATAATATAACTAGAGATTGGTTGGAAAGGCAACAAGAAAAAAAAGATAATCTCGAGAAAGAAAAATATAAAATGGAAATCGAAAAAAGTCAAATTGAAGCTGCGAGACAAGTTGCAATAGCTTACGCTAGCGGCACCTATATCACAAATAACTATACCGCTAATAGTTATTCCGCAAGTTATAATTCAGGATATTATACAACAAGAATTTACGATGCATTAATTTGGTAAATATGATTTATAGATTTTTAATATTAGGATTTTTATTGTTTTCAAATAAATTATCTTCTCAAGAGTACAATTCTAGCCAAGCCTCTATATCAAATTATGTAAAAAGGGTATATAGTATTGAAAAGTTTGATGGTGTAAAAATATTGGAGAATGATGCAGATAAATTTTTAGTTATTGCAGTTAAATTAGAAAAAAAAAATAATCCACTTCAAATTTTAAATACTATTGCGAATGTGAAAGCAAAAGCATATTATAGTTCATTTCAAAATGGTTCTTATATAATTGCAGAGACTATTATCGTTACAGCAAATAATGATAGTTTACAAAAAACTCCTATATCATCTGAAATATTGAAAGAGTATTCTTCTGGTTTTGTAAAAGGGTTAAGTATGCTCACTAATTTTGATGATACTGACCCAAAGTATATTGTATATATCTTTTATACAAAACTATAATTCTAATTATTATTTATTTTCCCTTATTCAATTGTTGTAAAATGGGCTGGATTAGGGCTGACTCAAAGCCGCGTTGGTATAAAAACGCCTGTGTTTTAGCCATCCGACTTAAACCCCTTTCGCCTTTAAGGCTGTTCCATTTCTTCTTGGCTAAAAATAGTAAAGTAGTATTATAGTCATCCAAGTCAATACTTTTTAACGCCTTTTTAATATTCACCGGGCTCACTCTTTTTTGCTGAAGTGCATATTGAATTTTACTTTTCCCCCATTGTTTTATTCGAAAGTGGCCTCCCGCAAAAAGGGTGGCAAATCGCTCTTCATTTAAAAAATTGTCAGTAATTAAATTGGATAAAATCTCTTCCACTTCACTTTTAGTCATGCCCAATTCGTATAGCTTATCGCGTACCTCCTGTTGGGCTCTTTCTTGATAGGCACAAAAATGCCGTATCCTTTGAATAGCCTGCTCTTTACCAATTCTAATTTTATTCATTTTGTAGATAAGAATGTCAATAAGAAATGCTAAAATAGCTTTTTAATCTTAAGATTTTGCATTAGGTTTGTCTTGTTAGAAAAGTAAAATAAATACAAAGGAATTATGAAATTTATAGTATCCTCCTCCTCTCTTTTAAAACACTTGCAACAAATCGCAGGCGTTATTAATACCAACACTGTTTTACCAATTTTGGAAGATTTTTTATTCGAGATTGAAGATAAAAAATTAAACATTATTGCGACCGATTTGGAGACAGTGATGCGCGTTCAAATGGATGTAGAAAGCAAGGCCAATGGTCGTGTTTGTATTCCAGCTAAAATTTTAATCGATTCATTAAAAAATATTGCAGACCAGCCGCTTACTTTCAACATAGATAAAAACTATGCTGTTGAAATCACAAGCGATAATGGTAAGTATAAAGTGATGGGCGAAAATCCAGATAATTTTCCGAAAGAACCTACAGCCGATGACACCACTGGTTTTAATATGACAAGCACTGGATTATTAACTGCAATTAATAAAACTTTATTTGCAGTAAGTGGTGACGATTCAAGACCAGCAATGACAGGC
>CAJBLA010000199.1 GCA_903953815.1 uncultured Bacteroidota bacterium
AGCGAGACCGGGATTTGAACCCGGGACCTCAGGGTTATGAAGATTTTTTGAGAAAATGAAGGCGTTGATTTATAATCAGTTATGTTTTGATAAAACGGAAAACGAACGATTTTAACCGATTTCAGGGGGTGTTTTCCTCACGCAGGGAATTACTTTAAATCTACCAATTCAAAATACGAAGCCACAAATTTACCATCCACGACTTCGCCTTGAACTTTTGCTTTTCTTATTGCATTGCAAAATCCCATAACGTCGTGGGCATCTCCAAAATCGTCTATTTTAGCTTGATCAACAAAATATGGCTTTCCGTTAATTCTTACTGCGAGTGTGCAACCTTTTCCTTTCATTTTGAACTGGCATTGACCGCAGGAAGCCTCCACGGTTTGGATTTTATTGTTTGGATCTAGAAGTGATTTATTTTTTCTTTTTGCTTGCTCTTCATTAATTAAAGGCAACATGAGCATATCGTACATTTCTTTCATCATATCCGCGACTAATGGATCTGATTTTTTTGGTGTTCCAGCATTATAAGGTGGCTTAGGATCATATTCTAAATCAAGCATAACACTTTCGGTATATTTTCTACCTAATAAATCATCAATGATTGCTAATGACATATCAATACCAGCACTTACACCTGCTGATGTCCAATATTTGCCATCTTGTATCCAACGACCTTCTTTAAACTTTGCACCATACATTTTTAAAACCTCTTCGGCTCTATACCAGTTTGTAGTAGCGTATTTGTCTTTTAGTAAACCAGCCGCTCCTAATATCCAAGCACCAGTACAAACACTTGAGGTATATTTTGTTGTTTTATCTATTTTTTTAATCCAATTAAGTGTGACAGTGTCTCTCGTTTGCATCAATGTTTCAACTGCACCTCCAGGAATTACTAAAATATCTAAGGATTCAATGTCTTCAAAAGAGCTATCCACTTTAACCTCCAACCCTCTCTGGTTTTTTACAAACCCTCTTTGCTTTGCTACAAAAAATGTTTTAGCACCCATAATTTCTGCTAATGTATGGTATGGCCCCATTGCATCTAATGTATTGTACCCATCGTACAAAAGAATACCAATGGTTTTTATAGGTACTTTGGTAGGTGTAAATAAAATATCCATCATTTCTTGATGACGGTCTTTTGTTCCAATAACTAAACTATCTGGATTCGTTTTTTGACTATAAAGATTTATCGAAAAAGTCAATAACATTAACAAAGGAAAAATATTTTTTTTCATGGTTTTGTTTATTTTTTAAAAAATAAATACATCAAAGCACCTATAGTGGCTATTATTATAATTAACAATACTGTACTAAGTCTATACATTCGTTTGTATACAGACTTACGTTCAGCATCATTTTGAAAATGCTGTTGCATTAGAAAATATTTCAGTGATTAATAAATTGAATTCTAATATGATTCAATTATGCGCCCGGCGGATGGAAAATTGCACCTAAGTAATTGGATGAGAAGTCATCATTATAGGTAAAATAAGTAGAACTGTTTGTAGTAGATACAACTTGAATAGAAGGAAAAAAAGATTTAGAAGATAAAACCACTTCTAATTGATTGAATTTTGGAGCTGGAGCATTCGTCTCGGTATCTCCTTCTTGAGTCTTCATTTTCTTAAGCATCTGACACTTACCATTACAGTTAAGTTTTGGCCTAGCTTTATTGATACATGATTTCTTGTATGCTTCTAAATTGACCATATAGTCCGCCATTGCCAATGACCTAGAAAAGGTTTGAGCAATGAGTGCTGTGAATAATAATATAACTAAAGTGTATTTCAAATCGCCACAAAGTTAAATAGAAATTTCAAATACAATAAGTTTGATTAATAAATTTAAATACTAATTTGCTAATAAATTCATTGCCTTTTATGAAAACAAGCATCAAATACCTCATTATTACCGCTTTTATTACGCTTTCTATTTTCTCTATTGCTCACGAGTATTGGATAGCACCAGTTAAGTATAAGGTAAAAACAAAAGAATCATTTACCGTTAATTGCTATGTAGGAGAAGATTTCAAAGAAGAGGTGTGGGCTAAAAGAAAAGAAAGAACATTAAATGTCAGAAAATTCCACAACAATAATATAACTAATATTACCCCTAAATTCATTGCTCAGGATTCTGTGAAGATTCCAATGTTCATAAATGAATCTGGAAATCACCTTATTTCAATAAGCACTAAACCTTCTTATATAGAAATGGAAGGGAATGCTTTTAACGCATATTTAGAAGAAGATGGAATGGCAAACATTTTAGCATACAGAGAAAAAAATAATATAAAAGAGGAAAGATCGAGAGAGTTCTACCAACGATGTGCCAAAACACTATTACAAGTTGATGGCAAAAATGATGAAACCTACAAAATCAATACAGGGATGACGCTTGAGATTATTCCACAAAACAATCCATATACAATAGGCACAAAAGAATTAAATGTATACTTTGAATTTAAAGGTAAGCCCCTCGCCAACTATCAAGTAAGAACTTGGTGTAAAAAAGATGGCAAATTGATTGTTAAATCTTTTCATCAAACCGATGCCAATGGATATGCAAAATTACCAATCAAAGAAAAAGGAGAATGGATGATTTCTGTGGTTAAAATGGAATTATACTCAAATACAGAAAAAGCTGATTATGATAGTTATTGGGGGTCTTATACATTTGATAATAACTAGAAAGTACTAATTCCTAAAAAATACTTTATAAAAATAAATAAGCAGGCTATTAATGCCTGCTTATTTTAGCTTCTATATTATTCTCTAAAATAACACTGCAGCGAGACCGGGATTGCCAGCTTCGTTTCACTCCGCTGTCATCCCCCAACAATTCGCCTTACCCAAAGCCTTTCAACTAAACGCTTCGCGTTCAGTTGGCTTTTTTAACGCTCATATGCTCAATCAAGCGAGCTTGTTTCGCGGCTGCGCATTAAAAAAGCCTCTCACTTTCGTGAGAGGCTTTGTAGCGAGACCGGGATTTGAACCCGGGACCTCAGGGTTATGAAGATTTTTTGAGAAAATAAAGGCGTTGATTTGTAGTTAGTTATGTTTTCACAAAACCGAAATCAACCGATTTCAGTCGAATTCAGGGGGTGTTTTCCTCACACAGAGGGTATTTCAAAAAAATACCTGGATTACAGCTAATTAGTGACTTAATTGAATAAGTAGTAAATTTGTATTCAATTAGAAATATGAACACGCTATCTGCATACAAAAATGAAATAAATGCTCTTTGTGCTAACCACAAGGTAAGGAGCTTGTATGCTTTTGGGTCAGTCCTAACTCCCAATTTCAATACCAATAGCGATATAGACTTAATCGTTGATTTTAAGGAAATAGATGTGAAGGACTACGCAGATAACTACTTTGATTTTAAGTTTTCCTTACAAGATATATTTAAC
>CAJBLA010000200.1 GCA_903953815.1 uncultured Bacteroidota bacterium
ACACCATAGGCTACTCTTGCCATCATGACCATGGGCGAACTAAATGGTATAATACTGGCCCAAAAAGCAATAGGGGTATTTGGATTTTGTGTCACCATAGTCGTAATCACATATGAAAATATAAGCGGCATGGTTATCGGGAACATTAAACTTTGTGCATCTTGTGGATCCTCATTTACAGTACTTCCGACTGCGGCAAAAAGTGCAGCATAAAATAAATATCCTCCAATAAAGTAAAATATAAAGCAACCAATGATTAAAGGCCAATTTGCAGTAGCGATGGTGTGTTGCATATTATATATTTTCACAGCCGATTCACTTGCTTGTGCCATGCCGGCTCCTGCCATTTGACCATTGCTTTGTTGTAAAGCCGCAACTTGTGTTTGCACATCTGCAGGTAAAAATCCCATGGCAACACTTGTTAAGCTTATAATTAATACAATCCATAAAATAAATTGGGTTAATCCTACAGCACCAATGCCAATGATCTTACCCATCATTAATTCAAAAGGTTTTACACTACTGATAATGACTTCTGCGATACGATTTGTTTTTTCTTCCATTACACCACGCATGACCATAGCACCATAAATAAACATGGTTAAATATATAAGTAAACCACTGGCATATCCAATACCCATCGCCAAGCCTGCATTACTTTCCTTGCTTGATTTTCCTTTGTCCTCGTAGGCTTTTAATTCTGCAAAACGTGACGCACTATGTATTGAATCTAAAATACTTTGTTGAATACCAGCATCCTGCAACATTTGATCTTCAATCGCCTTGTTAATTTTATTACTAATGCTTTCTTGTAACATCAGTCCCATTGATTTTTGAGACCTTAATATATAATCCGTTTTTTCATTCTTCTTGAATTCTGGTAAAATTAAAATATCAGTAAAACCTTTTTGCTTATAGTTGTTAGTGTCCACATCTTTGGGAAAGCTAAAGCTGATCTGGTTCGTATTTTTTAATGAATTTTTAATAAATCCGTTTGGATCAATTACAGCAATAGTTCTTTGTTCCACACCTGAAATAGCCAAATAGCCGGATGCAGCAATAAAGCCCACAATTAATATAGGCATTAGAAAAGTAAGAATTAAAAAACGCTTGTTTTTCACCCTTGTTGTATATTCTCTTTGTATAATTAACCAAGTCTTATTCATCTGCGTATTTTTAAAATTTAATTATTTTGAAATGCCCTTGCAGTGGCATGTGTATTTTCGACCAATTTGATAAAAATATCATTTAAGGAAGGGAGTAGCTCATTGTAAGCAACGATATTGACATTTTCCTGCAATAAATATTTCAATACATCATTGCTTTGGTAACCTTCATTTATTTTTACCAATATTTTATTTTTTTCATTACTGATAGTGCTGAAAATAGGGTTGGTAGGAATAGCAACTTCATTGTCAGTCTGAATTAAAAAACTGTTCTCTTTAAACTGTTGTTTAATATCAGTTACAGTGCCATCTAATATTTTTTTACCTAGGTTCATGAGTACAATATGGTCGCATATTTCCTCTACCTGCTCCATTCGGTGAGTACTGAATATAATAGTCGCCCCTTTTTTTGCAAGGTTGTATATTTCTTCCTTGATTAAATTCGCATTTAAAGGATCTAAGCCACTAAAAGGTTCGTCTAGAATGATCAATTTTGGTTCATGCAATACTGTAATAACAAATTGCAATTTTTGACTCATCCCTTTACTTAAATCCTCTACCTTTTTATTCCACCAGGTTTCCATCTCGAATTTCTTAAACCAAT
>CAJBLA010000201.1 GCA_903953815.1 uncultured Bacteroidota bacterium
CCCATAATTGAAGTGGCGCTACTTGCTTTAATAGGTTTCACTGGAATGTAATATGTTTTTTTAATACCAGGAAAATATGAAGGCAAGCATTCAACACAGTAATTTTTATATTTAGGATCCACATCAGGCCTAGCGGCTGCTAAACATGCTTCTTTACTATTTGTTACATTTATCGATCCAGTTATAGGGTCATATAATTTCCAGGTAGTATTTGAGTAGAATGAAGCTAAATTTTTAATAAACGGCCCATCTACGTCATATAACTTTCCTCCCTCAAACCAAACACCCCCTTTATCAATGCCATCATTAATATTGTTTGGACACCAAGGGCCTTGAACATGGTCGGTTGGCGTATTATTTGAAACAATTTTATAACATTCTACAGTTGACCCGTTAGACAATGTTTTACTCACTTTTGTAATACTTTCTGCTAAACCGCTTTGTAAAAAAAATGCAGGGTTTACTTCAATAATTACATCGTCTGTGGTGCTAGATATATTACTTGATTTACTACAAGAAGCAAACAAAGTGATAAGTGAAAGAAAAGGGACTATTTTATGCTTTACTCTAATGAAATTCATCATAATACTTATGTTTTTGTTATTAGAGGGTTGAATTAAAGAATTCCTTCGGTTTGATCCTACTTTTAGTAAATAATAATGCCTTACATCATTTTTCTTTCAATATTCTTATGTCTTTTATTAAATTTTCAATACTGTTAGGATCAAGTCCGTTATAAATTCCTCGAATATGCCTTTGTTTATCGATGAGTATAAAATTTTCGGTATGTAGAAATATATCATTGCCTTTTTTGATTCCTTCGTCTTCCTCCACAAAATAGAAGTTTCGACCTAAATCATAAATTTCTTCTTTATTTCCAGTTAGCAGTTTCCATCTTTTAAAATTTACATTTTTCTCTTTTGCATATTTTTTTAGTATAGACACACTGTCTTTTTCTGGGTTAACACTATGAGATAGCAGCATTACTTCATCATCATTCATAAATTCCCTTTGAATATCAGCCATACTTCTTGTCATTTTAGGACAAATGCCTGGACATGAGGTAAAAAAGAAGTCTGCTACACATATTTTACCTTCAATATCTTTTTCTGTAAAGGGTTTGTTTTCTTGATTTAAAAGGGCAAATGATCGTATTTGATGAAATGTTTTATTGTCAGGCATTTCCCATTTTGGAGTAAAATCTGGTGTATCGTAATAAGGGAGAGGGCGCACTTTGTCTTTGCAGGAGCAGATCATAAATAGTGCAAAAATTAAAGTATAATATTTCATTTGGTTTGTCCATTTTTTAAAGTGTAACATAATGCCGCTTTCTGAAGCCCATATCTTACCCCATCTTTTACTTCATAATTAATATAGGGTTTGCCATTTTCTCTCCAAGCTTTCTGCATCCCGTTCTCTTTATCATCTACAAAAGATAATTCGTAATATTTTTTACCGCTTTCATACCATTGTTTTTGTATGCCTTCTCTTTTGTCATTAAAATAGATAAAATCAAATTTTTTATTTCCGTTTTCCCAATAACCAATGTGGTGTCCATAACTCAATCCGTTTCTATAATTACGTTTACTTTCCATCTGCCCATTTGAGAAAAAGGTTTTTGTTGAGCCGTGCTGTCTTCCATTAAAATAAGAGGTAATACTTTTTAATGCACCCGATTTGTCTACATTTTTTATAAAACCAGAATAGGCATTGTTATCGAGATATAACACTCCATTACGCAATGCCAATCTTGATTGATTTTGAAAAATTGTATCATTTGGAATTTGCGAAATAGCTACATTTTCGAATACAACACCCTTTTTTTTCTCAATGGATTCAATACAACCCATTGAGAAAAAATAAAGTATAAGAATGACTGATTTAGTTAGTGAAAGTTCCTTTTGTGCCATAATAACTACCTGCTTTCAGTATATAGTATCCAGTATTTAAGTAATTTACGTTCGATGAATGGTAATGATAAATACCAGTTTGGAAATCTTGTGTTGGACCAAAATGCCCGCCATAAGCGTCTAAAGTTGGATATACTCCTGTTGTGTCTTTTCTTCCATAGATAGGAAACCCGTCACGTAAAAAGCCTATCAATTTGGCATCGTCTACCGATGTATACCTTCCTGTAGTGTGATAGTGGTAGTTTTTTCTTGGAGCAGGGTGGGCACCTGAATAATCAAAAGTGGTTAAGGTCATTGCATCTAGGGAAACATTGCCACCTTCTCTATCATTAAAAAGTGGCACACCATTTAATGCCATGCCTATTTCTCCCAATGATGTAGCTTCTTTAGAAGATGCTTCAGCTGGATTTGTTGGTATAGTCATAGCATAAGTTTGTGCAGTCATGTCTGTATTTACATTTGGCGCATGTCCTGTTGGGAAGGGTTCATATAATGCATTTCCAGATCCCCAATAGGGGGTTTTATGATTAGGCAAACCGTTGCTTTTAAGCGTAATGCTGCTGCTACTTCCGCTGCCACTAGTTGAGATGGTAACTGCACTTAAGAATTTTGATTGCACTATGCTGGTAATTGAAACCGCTCCATTTGAAACGATAGAACCTGACGACACAGCATCTTTATTACATGCGTAAAAGGTCACAGACAAAGCCATTATGCTAAAGGCAAATATTGAAAATTTAATTTTCCTCATTTTGAATAATTTGATGGGTTCGACTTTCTAAAATTAGAAAGCTATTCTTCGTTAGATGAACCAGCATCATTATTCCTTCGGTCTAAATGGAATTTTATTGGGGGTGGATCTGTACCCAAAGCCGGGACTGCCAATGCTTCGCATTGTCTTCCTCGGCTGTGGCCTTACCCAAAGCCTTTCAAAATCAAACTTTGTTTGCTTTTGGCTTTTTTAACGCTCATCCGCTCAATCAAGCAAGCTTGTTTCGCGTCTTCGCAATAAAAAAGCCTCTCATTTGCATGAGAGGCTTTGTAGAGCGTACGGGATTCGAACCCGTATTACCTCCGTGAAAGGGAGGTGACCTAACCCTTAGTCGAACGCTCCATGTCCACTATGTTATTAGGGTCGCAAAAATAGGTCTCAAACGCTTTACTGCCAAAAGATTTTTGCTTTTTTTAATGAATATCAATACAGTAGGGGATTTGAATTAGTGCCAATGCGGATTTGGGTAAACGGCCGATACCGGTCAATACGACCAGTTGTTTGTTTAAAATCCTTGATTTTGTTGATTTATTCTTAGTTATTTAGCCCTTATTTTTTAAAAAGATGGTACCTTTGCATCTTCTATTCAATTAAAATCGATAAAAATGAGTTCAGTTAAAGTAGCAATCAATGGATTTGGCCGTATTGGTCGTCTGGTTTTCCGCCAAATTTATAACATGGAAGGTATCGAGGTAGTCGCGATCAATGACCTTACTTCTCCAGCGGTTTTGGCACATTTATTAAAGTATGATAGTGCACAAGGTCGTTTTGATGCGGATGTGAAATCAACAGAAGATGCTGTAGTGGTGAATGGCCATGCAGTTAAAATATATGCACAACGTGATCCAGCGCAAATTCCTTGGGGCGCACATAATGTAGATGTAGTAATTGAATCAACTGGATTCTTTACAGATAAAGAAAAAGCAGAATTACATATTAAAGCAGGTGCAAAGAGAGTTGTGATTTCTGCGCCAGCAACTGGTGATATGAAAACAGTGGTATTTAATACCAACCATGAAATTTTAGATGGTACGGAAACAGTAATTTCTGGTGCATCTTGTACTACGAACTGTTTAGCGCCAATGGCGAAAGTATTAGAAGATAAATTCGGTATTGTTACAGGTTTAATGTTAACAGTACATGCTTATACTAATGATCAAAACACTTTAGATGGTCCACACCCTAAAGGTGATTTACGTCGTGCACGTGCTGCTGCTGCAAATATTGTACCGAACAGTACAGGTGCTGCAAAAGCAATTGGTTTAGTATTACCTTCTTTAAAAGGTAAGTTAGATGGATCTGCACAACGTGTTCCAACAATCACAGGTTCTTTAACTGAATTAACGACCATCTTATCTAAAAAGGTAACTGTTGAAGAAGTGAACGCAGCGATGAAAGCAGCGGCGAATGAATCATTTGGTTATACAGAAGATGAAATTGTAAGTTCTGATGTTATTGGAATTTCATACGGTTCATTATTTGATGCAACACAAACTAAAGTAATGACACAAGGTGATGTTCAAATGGTGAAAACAGTAAGCTGGTATGATAATGAAATGAGCTATGTGAGTCAGCTAGTGCGTACGGTGAAATATTTCGCAAGTAAAATAAAGTAAGATTTTTTTATACAATGCCTTCCCTCGGGAGGGCATTTTTAATTATATTGTAAAAGAAACAAATAAAAGTATGAGTTCATTTAAAGATTTTTCATTCGCTGGTAAAAAAGCCTTGATTCGTGTTGATTTTAATGTGCCTTTAAATGATGCATTTGAAATTACTGACGACAATCGGATGCGTGCAACTATCCCTACAATTACAAAAATTTTAAAGGATGGTGGCAGCGTAATTTTAATGAGTCACTTAGGTCGTCCGAAGGATGGTCCCACCGAAAAATATTCTTTAAAACATATTGTTGCACACTTGTCTAAATTATTAAATGTGGAGGTGCAATTTGCCAATGATTGTATTGGTGCAGAAGCTATGGTTAAAGCAGCTGCTTTACAAGCAGGGCAGGTGTTGTTATTAGAGAATTTGCGTTTTTATAAAGAAGAAGAAAAAGGCGATATCGCTTTCGCGGAAAAATTATCCAAGTTGGGTGATGTATTTGTGAACGATGCATTTGGAACAGCGCACCGCGCACACGCTTCAACAGCAATCATTGCGCAATTCTTTTCTCCAGCCAACCGAACTTTTGGATGGGTGATGGAAGGGGAAGTATTGAGTGCTGAAAAAGTAATGCATGCTGCACAAAAACCTTTTGTTGCCATTATTGGTGGCGCAAAAGTGTCTGATAAAATTTTAATTATTGAAAACTTATTGGAGCGCGCTACAGATATTATTATTGGTGGCGGCATGGCATATACTTTTTTTAAAGCGCAGGGTGGTAAAATTGGAAAATCAATTCATGAAGATGATCGTATGCCGTTGGCCCTTGAAATTTTAGCAAAAGCGAAAGCGAAAGGTGTGCATATTCATTTGCCAGTGGATAATGTGGTCGCAGATGATTTTAGTAATACAGCCAATACCCAAACCTGTGCAAGTGGTGAAATTCCAGATGGCTGGGAAGGTTTGGATGTAGGAGAAAAATCGAGGGAACAATTTGCAAAAGTAATTTTAGCAAGTAAAACCATATTATGGAATGGTCCGATGGGTGTTTTTGAAATGGAAAATTTCCAAGCAGGTACCAAGGCGATTGCGGTTGCAGTTGCGGAAGCCACACAAAACGGCGCTTTTAGTTTGGTAGGCGGTGGCGACAGTGTGTCAGCCGTTAACCAGTTTGGCTTTAATGATAAGGTAAGTTACGTGAGTACAGGGGGTGGTGCAATGTTGGAGTACTTTGAAGGCAAAACGCTTCCAGGAATTGCCGCAATTAAGGGTTAAACGGGCCTAGGGATTCAAGAATGGTGTTAAACCGTTCCTTTTAAACTTAAAAATTAGTTAATTTATACCCCTCAGCCTAGCTGGGGGGATTTTTTTGTCATGTAATTCCGTCATACGATAAGTTTGGCATCTGCTTTGCACTACCTTTACAAACAAATACAAAACTATGTTACGCAAAAATTTAGGTTTATTCATTTTTTTAGGTGTACTCGTTATATTAATTGGGTACGGTTGTAATGGGTACAACGGATTAGTAAACCAAGACGAAAATGTTAATCAAGCATGGAACAATGTGCAAAGTGATTACCAACGCAGAGCGGATTTGATTCCAAATTTAGTTGCCGCTGTAAAAGGGGAAGCAAGTTTCGAACAAACTACTTTACAAAATGTAATTGCTGCTCGTGCAAGTGCTACACAAATGAAAGTGGATGCGAAAGATTTAACGCCAGAAAAATTACAACAATTCCAAGCTAACCAAGGTCAGTTGTCACAAGCTTTAGGCCGTTTAATGGTGGTATCTGAAAATTATCCAACCTTAAGAGCGAATGAAGCTTTCCGTGGCTTACAAGCGCAATTGGAAGGAACTGAAAATAGAATTAAAGTTTCAAGAAACGATTTTAATGCTGCAGTTGCAGACTATAATAAAAGAGCAAGATCATTCCCTGTTAATTTGTTAGCAGGTATGTTTGGATTTAAAACTAAAGAAGGATTTAAAGCAGATGAAGGCGCGTCAAAAGCACCTGAAGTTAAATTTTAACACATCGCTTTAATCATCAACACTTATGTGGAATCCACTTTCCTTTTTTAAATCTAGTACAGATAAATTATTGAGTGCCTCGGACAAGCAACAGCTTGTCCAGGCGATTCAAGCTGCTGAAAAAACAACCAGCGGGGAAATTCGTGTGTTTGTTGAAAGCAAAACAAAAAATGGAGATGCACTAGCTACAGCGCGTGAAATCTTTTTTAAACAAAAGATGAATGCAACACAGGAACGCAATGGTGTATTGGTATACGTTGCTGTGAGTGAAAAGAAATTAGCCATTTATGCTGATCAAGGCATTTATGATAAAGTGGGCGTTGAATTTTGGCACAGTCAGGTACAAGAAATGACTGCGCATTTTAAAACTGCGAATTATGTACAAGGTATGGTGCAAGTTATTGGTGCCTTAGGCAAAGCACTTACTGATCATTTTCCTTTTGATCGTGTTTCAGATACCAATGAATTATCAGACGAAATCATGACGGGTAAATAATACATTAATGCAAGTAAGCACTATGAAATTAACCAAGTTATTTAATGTTTTTATTGTTGCATTATTTTCCTTGACATCTGTTAAGGCGCAAAATGTAATTCCAAGAGCGAATCCACCTGTATTAGTCACTGATTTGGCAGGTGTTTTAAGTCCGGAGGAAAAACAAGCACTTGAAAATAAATTAGTCGCTGTTGATGATGCTAGTTCCAATCAAATTGCAGTAGTTATTTTACCCACCTTGGATGGCAATCCTATTGAAGAATACGCGCTCAAGCTTTTTAGAGAATGGGGGATTGGAAACAAAAAATCAAGAAATGGTATTTTATTATTAATTGCCATTCAAGATAAAAAAATCCGCATTGAAGTAGGGTATGGTTTAGAAGGTGCTATTCCTGATATAACAGCGAATAGTATTATTGATAATGATATAAAGCCAGCATTTAGACAAAAAGCATATTATCAGGGTATTGATAAAGCAACAGATAATATTGCAAAAGCAGCCATTGGCGAATATAAGGTTGAAAGAACAAAAAGATCTTCTGGTAAAAAAAGTAATGGCGCATTATTCGTCATTATCATCTTTGTGATTCTCTTAGTATTAAGAGGTGGCGGTGGTGGCGGCGGTTCAAATATTGGTCGAAGTGGTTTTAGTGATGTGGCTACCGGTATGTTATTAGGATCGCTCCTAGGTGGCGGCGGTCGCGGCGGAGGTGGATGGGGTGGTGGCGATAGTGGCGGCGGCTTCGGTGGCTTTGGCGGCGGAAGTTCCGGTGGTGGCGGCGCTAGTGGTGGTTGGTAGTTGTATTAATTGAATTTTAAAGTTTTATAAAAAAAAGGAGTCGCCTCGTAAAAAGCGACTCCTTTTTTATCCTACTAAATTCTTCCTATTTGATTAGTATAGGCATCACTGCACTTACTACTTTCACCAATTCATTTTCCCCTTTTTGCTTTTTCGCTTTTAAAATTTCACCTAATATTTTTAAATTAAAATAGGGGTCCGTTTGGCTTCGGTATTGTGCCGGAATTGATTCTCTAAAGGCAACAATAATGTCAATACCTCTTTTAAATTTTTCTGCATCTTTTGTTTTCATTAATAATGCAGCAAAAGATTGGGTCATTTGAAATTTTTCTTCTGACTGAATGTTTAAGCTTTCATATTTATTCGCAATAAAATCAAATTCAGATTCGTCGCCATACTTTGTAAGTAGTTTGGTAACTACTGTATTTAATCTTTTTTTAATTGGGGCTTTTGATGCTGCTTTGGCAATTTGATAAGCAGTCACTGAATCAATAGCGTCTAGGGCTTCTAAGGCTGCACCAGCAATGGTATAAGAGGAGTCCTTGGTCCAGTTGATGAATTCATTTCTATATTTTTCCTTATTTAATGCACCAATTATATTTATCGCTTCTTCTCTTACAATATAGGAGCGATCCTTTTGTGCTGCTGTGTAAATAATTTTTTCAGTAGCCTCATTTATGCTCATCGGATTTAAGCTATTGATGGCTTTTGCTCTAATGACATAAAAAGGGTCATTCATGGCATCTTGAATGAGTTGCTTTGCTTCGGCACTTTTCAAATTTTGGCTTACTTCATTTAATGCCTCATAGCGATCTAAAAAATTACGCGCATGATAATACTGGTAAATAAACTGTTTTAAGGGTTTGCTGTCATTTTTCTCCCATAATAATATTTTATCACTGTCCACATTCACATTATCTGGTTCGCTTGCCGCTGGAAAATAAAAACTGTCCACTTTGTTTTTTGCCCATACCTCGTAATGATTTCTTTGCCCATTTACATATATATCAATACCAATGGGCAGCTCAAATATTTTATTTTGTAATTGTGTTTGTGTTAGTTTGACCAATACCTGCTTTTTATTGGCATCGTATTGTTGGGTAATCCTAACATAAGGATGACCGTTGCCAAAATACCATTGGTTAAAAAACCAGTTCAAATCCTTGCCGGTCACGGACTCAAATGCCAATTTTAATTTAATCGCTGATCCGTTAGAAAATTTATTATCGGTTAAATATTTATTGAGTGACTTGTAAAATGCTTCATCGCCCACAAAATGCCTAAGCATATGTAAGATGCGACCTCCTTTTTGATAACTCACCAAATCAAACATATCCTCTCGCTCATTATAATAGAAACGGACTAGGTTTTTTTCGGCATCCGTTGGGCTGCTTAAATAGCCACTCATCCCTTTGTAGTTTTCATAATCGCCGGCATCTTTTCCCAAGCTGTTTTCCAACCAAATAGTTTGGCTATAATCAGCAAAGCTTTCATTGACGGTTAAATTGCTCCAGCTTTCGGCAGTCACTAAATCCCCAAACCATTGGTGAAACAGTTCGTGTGCGATAGTGCCCTCCCAAATATTTTCATCAACTAGTTCTCTTGCATCCTGTTGGACTGCATCACTATGTAAGGTGGCCGTGGTATTTTCCATAGCACCACTCACATAATCTCTACCACTTATTTGCGCATATTTTGACCAAGGAAAAGGCACCCCTAATAGTTTTTCAAACAACGCAATCATTTGCGGGGTTTTACCATAAATCTTTACTGCTTCCTTTTCAAATTCCTTTTCGATATAGTAACTTAATTCTAGTTTCTTTTTATTACTGGTGGTAACTGCCTCTTGCTTAACCACTGCGTAATCTCCAATACCAATAAAAAATAAATAGGGAGAATGGGGGAGGTCCATTTTCCAAACATCTAACCTAGTACCATTTTTGTTATCAACTTGTTTTACTAATAAGCCATTGGATAAGGAAACATATTTACTTGGCACATTTAAATAAAATTCCTGGGTACATTTTTGATTGGGCTTATCAATAATTGGGATCCAAACAGAAGTGCCTTCCGTTTCCCCTTGGGTCCAAATTTGGGTGGGTTTGTTTTTTTCTTTTCCGAGCGGATTTATAAAATATAATCCTTTGGCATCGGTGATGGCTTCACTGCCTTTTGCCTTGTATTCATTGGGTTTGGCAGTGTATTTAATATAAACGGTGTAAGTCTCATTTGCCGTGTAAGTTTTATCTAAATCAATACTAATTACCTTTCCATCGTAGTTATACTTTAATGTATTTTTCGTTTCATTTTTTACAATACTTACCTGATGAATATCCATGCCCTTTGCATCTAATATTAATTGTGCAGTTGCATAAAAATGCGGACGCAATTGTAACCATACTTCCCCGTTTAATTGTGAATGGGTGTAATCAAAGTTGGCCACTAACTTGGTATGGACTAAATCATTTTCTTTGGTAGCAAAACTGCGATAATTTTTTTTCCAACTGGTGTCTTCAATGATTTTTTCATTCATTTCTTCCTGCGCTTTCGCAGTAAATGTCATTTGAATAATGAAATACAAAAACCAACTTAATTTTAATAGCGATTTTTTCATGTGTTTTTTTCTTGATCAAACAATGTGTAAATATGGACGCTAACTTATTAAAGTTTTGGTGATTCATTTGTTAAAAATGGGGCTAACTAAAAAATAAGTAGTTTAGTGGTCAAATAATGTTAGGAATGAAACGGTATTTTATTGAAGTTGCGTATGATGGGGCTGATTTTGGTGGATTTCAGATCCAAATAAATCAACAAACCATTCAAGGGGCGGTTGAACAGGCCTTGGCAACCTTATATAGAGTGCCGATTACTTTATCTGGAGCTTCTCGTACCGATGCTGGCGTCCATGCCTTGCAAAACTTCTTCCATTTTGATGCTGCGCTGGAAATATTGGACAAACATATTTATAACTTAAATGCAATTTTGCCGCATTCCATTGTGATCAAGGGAATATATAGTGTGCCAAATGAAGCCCACGCGCGTTTTGATGCGGTTAAACGCTCTTATATATATAAGCTCCATACGTTTAAAGATCCTTTTTTAGCAGGGAGATCCTGGTTTTATCCCTTCCCTGTCAATCATCAATTATTAAATGATGCGGCCAATGCCCTATTGGATTACACTGATTTTGAAAGCTTTTCTAAAAAAAATACCACGGTGAATACCTTTGAATGCCATATTACAAAGGCATTTTGGAGCTTTAATGCCCAGGGATTTTCATTTCATATTGATTCAAACCGTTTTTTAAGAGGCATGATCCGAGGTTTGGTGGGTACCATGCTGCAGGTGGGGCGAGGTGCCATATCAATGGAGCAGTGGCATGAGATTATTGCCTCAAAAAATGATCAAAGGGTCGATTTTTCTACGCCAGCACATGGATTGTATTTATCTGCTATAGAATACCCCAATTATTTAAAGAAAATAGGGGATTAGCTAAACCCCTGCTAGTATTGACTTTTGATCCATAATCGTCACATTTTGAGGGCATTGAACGAAATAAAATTAAAAATAGTATACAATATATTTGGTCAGTAGTATTCGCTCCCTATCTTTGCCGCCCGCAAGCGATAAATCATTGCTGCGGATTGTTCTCTGAAGCGGAAAATAGACACTGAATAAAGTTGAAATAACTTTAAAATAAACCCACCAATACTTGGTGGATATAAATATCAGCTGTATCTTTGCCGTCCCTCTTCAAAAAAAGAGGTTAGTTCTTCGAAATTATGTGGCCTAACTAATTGAAAAATAATTAATAATTATTTCACACAAAGTTTGGCTATCTACATAAATGTGTATACCTTTGCACCCCGCTACGAATAATAGCGCGCAAAATAAACACAAAAGATCTTTGAAAGTTTGGAAATAACAGTAACTGTATAATTGAAAAATACAGGTAAAGGTTACAGCATCAAAAAAATTAAATCAGACGTCATTTTCGATTTATTTGAGATTGATAGTCAGATCAAACAACATTTACAATGGAGAGTTTGATCCTGGCTCAGGATGAACGCTAGCGGCAAGCTTAATACATGCAAGTCGAGGGGCAGCATGAAGTAGCAATACTTTGATGGCGACCGGCAAACGGGTGCGGAACACGTACACAACCTTCCTTTTAGTGGGGAATAGCCCAGAGAAATTTGGATTAATACCCCGTAACATAACTGAGTGGCATCACTTGGTTATTATAGCTTCGGCGCTAAATGATGGGTGTGCGTATGATTAGATAGTTGGCGAGGTAACGGCTCACCAAGTCTACGATCATTAGCTGATGTGAGAGCATGATCAGCCACACGGGCACTGAGACACGGGCCCGACTCCTACGGGAGGCAGCAGTAAGGAA
>CAJBLA010000202.1 GCA_903953815.1 uncultured Bacteroidota bacterium
AAAGACCATTGATACTGTGCAAAAAACAGTTCAGTTAGCCATGCCCCATTTATATGGAATAGCAAGCGGAAGAGATTTTCAGCAGTATGCAGCTATTAATATACTTGAGGAATTGGATATGCCAGGAGAATGGTATTTGGACAGAAAATCAGGGATCTTATACTTTTGGCCTCCAACGAATATGACGAATGCATCCATCATGGTTTCCATGCTTGAAGAACCCATTATTGCAATGGAAGGTGTTAGTAACGTGATTATTAGTGGTATCACTTTTGAAGCCACCAGAGGTATTGGAATGTATATGGAACGCGGGAATCATAATACTATTATTGGATGTACGGTACGAAATATTGGCAATACAGGAATTGTAATGGGGCAAGGTGCATTAAGATTAAAAGATGATATGTCCGTTGATGACTACAAGGGAGTAGCTGTATCAAGAATGATTGGCGATTTTCAAAATCATATTTACGCTAACACTGGATGGGATCGAATGGCAGGGAACAATCATCGCATTCAAAGTTGCGATGTATACAATACAGGGAGTGGCGGTATATTTTTAAGTGGTGGAAGTAAAGTTAATTTAATCAATGGCAACAATGTGGTAGATAATTGTAAAGTACATGATTACAATTTGAGAAATAAATTTTTATGGGCAGGCATTAATGTGAATGGTTGTGGAAATATAGTTTCACATAACGAGGTATACAATGCAGAATTTCAAGGCATATTTGTGTATGGAAATGAACATATTTTTGAATACAATAATGTGCATGATGTGACCACTAATTCTGATGATACCTCCCCTTGGTATATTGGTAGAGATCCAAGTAATCGTGGCAATATTGTTCGTTATAATTATTTTCATCATTCAGGAAATGCAAACAGAATGAATATGGGCATTTACTGCGATGATGCCTCCACAGATGTTACCGTATATGGAAATGTATTTTATGATTTAAAGGTAAATCATGGCACATTATTTAGTAATGGAGGATGGGATTTAAAGATGAAAAACAATATTATCATTGAGCCACTTTCAAATAGTTTTGTCATATCGGCACAATTTTATAGTTGGGCAAAACCACAAGCAGCTGAATATTTTGGCAAAAATGGAATTCTTAGAAAAAGATTAACCGAGTCAATAAAGTTTGACCAACCTCCTTATTCAACAAGATACCCATCATTATTGCCCTATCTAGACGTCATTGTTGAAGGTAAAGAGTGGCAGGGTATGCGTTCCAGAGGAAATGAATTTTCTGGCAACGTTATCATCGGTGGACCAGATCAATTAGTAAAACTAATGGGTGGCGAATTTGCAACAGCCTATGAAAATAATAATTTTAAAACCAATGAGGATCCAGGATTTGTAGATATGAAAAAGGGCAATTTTATGTTAAAAAGTAATTCCATTGTTTTTGAAAAAATACCTGGCTTCCAACCTATTCCATTTGATAAAATGGGATTATACAAAGACACATACAGAAAGTAATGAAATATTGGTTTAATAAATTATTTCTAACGTCAGTTCTTGTTTTTGCAACCATTACAAGTAATGCACAACCCTCATTAACGTCTTACAATGTAGCGTATGCGTCGCAAAGCAAAAATCAACTTGGTTCAATGCCCATGGGCAATGGAGATATCGGTAGCAATGTTTGGGTAGATACATTGGGCACCATTCATTTTCTAATCTCTAAAACAGATGCATATAGTGAAATTGGTAGATTATTAAAAATTGGACAAGTGGATGTTAAAATCACACCCAATATTTTAGACGCAAAACAATTTTCACAAACACTAATTGTACATGATGGTGTTATACATATAAAAGCAAACAAAGGGAATCAAAGCGTAAACATTTTATGTTATATAGATGCGAATCATCCTGTAATTCAAGTGCAAGGAAATAGTACAATTCCTGTACAAGTAGAAGTGACCAATGCCATGTGGCGAAAGGAATCCAGTGAATTAATTGGGCATGACCGACATAGTGGCTATGGAGTTGCATTCAGGGAAACCCCCTTTATGAAAGAAAAGGATACAGTATTGATGCAGCCAAATGCATTAATGTGGGTACATCAAAATAAAAGTTCTGTTTGGCAACTAACCTTGGACAATCAAAATATAACAAGTTTTAATACAATTGGTAAAGACCCCTTATTAAATCAAAATTTTGGTGCAATTGTGAGTGGTGAAAATTTTACAAAAAAGAATGAATATACAATTGAAAATAAAGTTTCTGCTACCAAGTTTAACTTCCAAATTACTATTCTAAAAAAACATACACCTGATGTAAATGAATGGAAAAAAGAAATTTTTACCTTACATAAGCAAATACAAAATTCAAATGCGGTTGAAAAATACCAAAATCATTTAAACTGGTGGCATCAATTTTGGAACAACCATTATATTATAGTTAATTCAAAACAAGAACCTAGTACTACATTCAAAATTACCCAAGGATACCTATTACAAAGATATTTGAATGCCTGTTCAGGCCGTGGAGGAATGCCCATAAAATTCAATGGCTCCATATTTACAGTCGCGCCTGATGAAACTTTGGTTGACAAAAAAGAGGTTGGATTAGATGCTGATTTTAGATTATGGGGTGCTAATTTTTGGTTCCAAAATACAAGAATACCCTATAGTACTATGTATTATAGCGGCGACTTTGAATTAATGAAGCCCTTTTTTGATATGTATATCAATGCAATTCCGTTGGCAAAATATCGTACACAAAAATATTTTAAACACGAGGGTGCCTACTTCCCGGAAACATTGACACCCTGGGGCAGTTATTTAAACGATAATTATGGTTGGGATCGATCCAAATATGAAGATGGTGTTTCAGAAAATAAATACATTAGGTACTATTGGCAAAGTGGAATAGAACTTTGCAAGATGATGTTTGATTATTACGAATTCACTAATGACAAAGTTTTATTTGAAAACAAGTTTGTTCCATTTATTAAAGAAATAGTTACTTTTTATTCCCAGCATTATAAAAAGGACGCCTCAGGAAAATTATCTATTCAACCAGCACAATCGTTAGAAACCTATTTTGAAGGTATGGTTAACCCCGCTCCTGAAATTGACGGGTTAAACGCGGTATTATTAAAAATAGATGAATACAAGGCTGCAATTAAAGACCCATTATTTCAACAAAATTGTACTCAGTTACTAGCGATGTTGCCTGTTTTACCAAAAGAAAAAGCAGAGGATGGAACTTGGGTATTGTCATCAGGATTAAACTTAGGTAAAAGAATGAACATTGAGGATCCTCAATTATACTCAGTTTTTCCTTACCGGATTTATGGCATTGGTAAACCTAATTTGGAATTGGCCATCAATACTTTTTATAAAAGATACGACCTTGCATTTAATGGTTGGCAACAAGATGCGGTAAATGCAGCTTTATTAGGATTAACAGAAGATGCAAAAAAAATGGTAAGTACCAACTTTGGTAGTAAACATAATGGAAGCCGCTTTCCTGCTTTTTGGGGACCCAATTATGATTGGGTGCCTGATCAAGACCATGGAAATATTACCATGCGGGCTTTACAAGCGATGTTGGTACAAAGTGAAAAAGGACAAACTTTTATGCTTCCTGCTTGGCCAAAAGATTGGGATGTTCAATTTAAGGTGAATATAACAGGACGCGAACAAATTAGCGGTAATTATACCCAACAAAAGGGCTTAGTACTTGAAAAATTCAATAAAAATATTCCCATGAAAATCATGGAGACGAAGTAATAATTATACTAATTTTTTTTAAAATATATAGGTAACGGCGGTGCGTCCTTTCTATTATCAATTACTGGATCAGCATCAATTGGAATACCAGCATATTTATATCTTATCACCTTTAATCCATAAATAGGAGCATGCCAAAAATTGATGAGTGTGCCTTCGCAACCACGATCAGGCATTAGTTCCACATGTTTCTGTAAATATTTATTAAAAATAGTAAGTGCATCATTGCAAATTACGCTAGCGCTAAGTTGTTGCGCTGGAGTGAATTTTCCTACACTATCTTGTTTTATATTTTGAACCTGTATTCCTTTCTCAAAAGCATCTAAATATAATTTTGAAGCTTCTGATCTATTTAATAAAAAAGTTAAGTAATTGCTACCCGAGGTACTGCCAACATTATACATTGCCTTTTTTAAATTATAATTCACCTGACTATATAAACCCTGTACATTTTTTAATGCCTTGCTGTTTATCCAAGTATAGGGCCCACCTTCACGCCATGCACCTACCCAACAAAAGCCGATATTGGGTAAGTCGTTGGTTGCAATCCAATCAATTTTTTCTAACAGCTGCATTGCTTGCACATAGGGTGCGACATTATTAATTTGGAGCTTTGCTGCATACTGTTTATAAAAATCTAATTGCGGAATAGGACCATATAAAGTATTTAAGGCTGCATATCTAGCTGAGGTTCTGTTTTCGGCAGTTCTCCAATGATTAAATAAAATTGTACTTTGCTGTTGTGCCCCATTTGATGCTTTTAGATACTTCATTAAATCATATATGCCTTCGTTTGCATTTTGCTGCGTAAACATAAGTCCGTCAAATTCAATCCACGAATAAATTGTAGTAGGTGCAATTTGCGATTTAATTGGTATTAAATTAGGCAAATAGTTTGCAACTCTTTTACTACCATGACCAGGCATAATAGCGATCGAATTATTAGGTAAATATTTTTTTGCAATATAAAATGCAACTTTCGCATAATCATTGATGACACAATAAATTCCTAAATTTAATTTGATAGAACGTGAAATAATTTCTTGGTCTTTTTCAAGTAATTTCAGTGCAGTTATATTTCGTCCTAATTGAAAAAATAAAACATCTAAATCGGGTTGGCTATTTTTTATTACGTTTGTCACCATTGTATCTTGAAGTATACTTTCGCCAAATTGTGCAACCGCAATTTTGTTTACTTGCGCTTTAGTAGTTGCATCACCCCAGCCACCCATTTCTTCCGTGATTAATTCAAGTTCATCAATACTCGGATAATTATTAATTACCGACTTTACAGTGCGTGTAATTAGGGGAATATCCCCTTTTGACCTAGGCTCAATGGATACTTGCACACGGAGGCCAATCGACTGCGCATACTCAATTAAAGAGCGCATCCAAGCAACTGCCATTTTGCTTTTTACAGGGGTGTTAGCGTAACTTTTTTCAATTTCTGGGATACTAAATATTTTATCATTAAATCGAATATGATTGGTAAAAATTTGCATATTCGGGATATCATGTTGTCGTCCATAAAAAAAATTGCCAGCATAGTCAACACTATCCTTAAAATTTACTTCATGCCATAAATTAGGATAACTATGAATTGCAATTTTATTAAAACGCATTCGAACCAAATTATTTAGATACTCCTTTGCTTCCGCTAGCGGGTAAGAGGAAATGTCCATAGGAAAATTTACATGCTGTCTGATGCCTCTCCAGCGTGTAAAAGGAGTGATAGATTGGGTATCGCTTTTGAATATTGCTGTTTTAAATACAGTGGGCACCACGACTCCCGTAATGTCAAATTGAAAACCTACACTTTCTAAAATCGTATACATGGCATGGCCAATAGCAGCCTCATCCTCCCCTACACAAATCATATTTACTAAACGCCCATTGGAATTGATTGTATAACTAAAGGATCCATTTTGTGTAGCCCCTTCTTTAATTAATTTAATATTAAAAACGTTTTGAACAATACGACTATTAAATATGGCAACCTTGAGGTATTTAGAAAACTCTGTTTTAGCAAAATTCAATTTAACAGAATCTGCATTTCCTTCATAGCTATAATTAATGTCCAATTGGGCATGAAGGGAAGTATTCAATAAAACTAAACTTAAGAATAATGTTAACTTTCTAAGCATTTCTTTTAAAATTAAAATTATTAGGGACTACTTATTAAATTAGTTTGGCCTAAAAATGTATTAAAAAAGCAATAAAATATATTTTTCAATATAGTATAAATATAGCCAAGCTATTATTGCGCTTCCTGTGATTTAAAAAACGCTATCATTTTATCATACAACTGACCTGCTGTTTTTTTATAATTTTTCACATTCAACACATTCATTTTTTCTAGCGGATCCTTGGATAAGTCATACAATTCCTGTGCGTAAATTTTATTAGCGCTAAATGGAGCTGTAGTTGTAAAATCGTTCATCCAAATGGTGTATCGATATTTTTCCGTTCGTAAACTATAGCCCATTAATTTATTGTTCGAAAAGCCTGTTTTTTTAAATTCAACTTTATTTAAGTTTCGAGGATACTGACTAACGGAAAAGTGCTTAACCTGGCTTTTGTTATTCTGCATTAATGGTTTTAAACTTTTGCCTTGCAATTGTGAAGGAATAGGCACATTTGCTAAATCACAAATAGTTGGAAAAATATCCAAATGCTCTGATAATGAACTTGTTTTCCCGGATTTATACCCTGGTGCAGCAATGATCAATGGCGCACGGGTTGCTTGCTCTAGGTTGGTATGTTTTTCCCAAAGATCATGATCACCTAAATGCCAGCCATGATCGCCCCACAACACAATAACTGTATTATTTAAAGTGCCCAATGAATCTAATGTATTTAATAAAATACCTACCTGCGCATCCATATAAGATACTGAAGCATAATATCCATGAATGAGCTCTTTTTGTTTGTCCTCTTTTAAATATATATGTGCATCTGTCCCTTCACTAGTTGCAAATTCAGGTATATCTGTATAATTTCTTAATTCCCCTGATTTATGATATGCAATTTCAGGCGCATCTTTTGCATGTTCACGAAATTCAGCTAAAGGCAAACTTGCACGATCATACAAATCCCAGTATTTCTTTGGCGCTACAAAAGGTAGATGTGGCTTATGAAAACC
>CAJBLA010000203.1 GCA_903953815.1 uncultured Bacteroidota bacterium
CTAGCGATGCTGGTGGTTTTTGCATTTAGTATAACGCCCCAAAAATCAATCCATGATTTAGTTGCCAAGCATATCGACCCAACAAGCTGTTCGGTTCATAAGGATTTGCCGATTGAACAAATCGAAAAATCAGAGCTTCATTGCACATTCGATTTTCAAGTAGCGACTACCCCTTTCACAGCGTATGATTTTAGTATCATCTTACAACCACCATATGTTGCGCAAACGCGTAATATAATTTTTATAGTAGCACCAATTTCTCAGCTTACTATTATTTCTGATTCACGTGGTCCCCCATCTATTTTTTGTTAGTATTTATTAAACAATCATCACCTACTTAAAGTATAAGTAGGCTGTATTGTATTATTTATCACAAAAAATTAGTTATGAGAAAATATATATATTTATTCTTTTTATTAAGTTCGGGTATCTTTTATACTTGTATGTTAGATGCACAAGTATATACATTAACGGGTAAGGTATTGGATAAGGCAACAGGGAAATCATTGCCAGGGGCAAGTGTGTATTTGCCAGAAATTAAAAAAGGCACTATCGCCAATAAAGAGGGCGTTTTTATACTCAATATAGAATCAGGATCGCATGTAATGGAAATTAGTTATGTTGGATATGCGACGGATGTGGAGAACATTAGGCTGGATAAAAATACCACACAAAATTTTTATTTAAATAGTTCGGTATTAGAGGGGGGCAATGTCATTGTAACTAGTTTTTTAAGAGCTACTTCAACTCGGAGAACGCCTACGCCTGTTACCATTATTAAAAAAGAGGAACTATTTAGGGGGGTAGCAACGAATTTAATTGACGCCTTATCTAAAGTGCCAGGCGTTTCGCAAATAACTACAGGTCCTGCAATTTCAAAACCTATTATTCGTGGATTAGGTTATAACAGAGTAGTGGTGATGAATGATGGAATTCGTCAAGAAGGACAACAGTGGGGAGATGAACATGGTATTGAAATAGATGAATACAATGTAAGTAGGATTGAGGTTTTAAAGGTTCCAGCCTCTTTAATTTATGGGTCAGATGCGTTGGCTGGTGTTATTAATATTATTTCAAATGTTCCAGTTAGTGAGGGTGTGATAAAAGGTAATTACAGTTCAAATTATCAAACGAATTATAAATTATTTGGCAATCATTTTGATATAGCTGGAAACAAAAAAGGATTATTATGGGGATTTAATTTAAGTCAAAAACAGGCCGGAGATTATAAAAACAAATACGATGGTAATGTTTTCAACTCCAGATTTTTTGAACGCAACGGTGGCGGCTATGTTGGATTAGATAAAAATTGGGGTTATTCAATGCTTTCATTTAGTAATTTTTATCAAAACTTAGGTATCGTTGAAGGAGATCGTGCTGATGATGGTCAATTTATAATGATGAAGGATGTAAACGGCGTTGCAGAAGAAATGATTGTGGGCGAAGAAGATTCAAAAAGCTTTACGCCAAATGCGCCGATGCAAAAAATCCAACACACAAAATATACACTCGATAATAATATCAAGATTGGCAACGATCGATTGAAAGCCACCTTTGGATTACAAAGAAACCAAAGAATGGAATTTGGTAATGTGTTAGACTTAAATGAGAAAGAATTGTATTTTGATTTAAATACATTTAATTATGCAGTACAATACTTAAAGGAAGAAAAAAATAATTGGAAAAATACCTATGGCGTCAATGGGATGCAGCAAAAAAATACGAACAAGGGGGAAGAAGCATTAGTACCTGATTATAATAGCTTTGATATTGGTGCATTTTATTACACGCAAAAAAGAACGGATAAAACAAGTTGGAGTGGGGGATTGCGTTATGATCAAAAATGGATGAATTATATTAATCCTGCACAAGATGATAATAAAGAAAGTAATAAGAAGTTCAGTAATATTTCAGGGGCTATTGGTGTAGCACATGATTTAAGTGAAAAGCTTACTATAAAATTTAATATTGCGCGCGGGTTCCGCGCGCCTAACATGGCCGAACTTGCTTCCTTTGGAGCGCATGAGGGCACCAACAGATTTGAGTATGGCAATGAGTCACTGGTTTC
>CAJBLA010000204.1 GCA_903953815.1 uncultured Bacteroidota bacterium
CTTTGATAAATCATATATGGAGCACAAGCCATTTTTCTTACACCAACGTTGGCGCGCTATTCGCCTGACACTCATTTTAATTTTATTGGTATTCGCGAGTTTATTGGTTTTGATTGGTCAGGATCAATTAACTACTTTATTAAGAGAATTTTTTGATATCAAGCGCAAAACCATCATACCTTATTGGAACTTTATAAGATGGGGAATCATTATTTTATTACTATTTTTTGGTAATGCATTTATATATAAATATGCACCCCATATCAAAGAAAGATGGTCCTTATGGTCACCGGGTGCCATCCTTTCCACATTCTTAATGCTTGCTACCACCCTGGGCTTTTCTTATTGGGTAAATAATTTTAGCAGCTATAGTAAAATTTATGGTTCCATTGGAACCGTATTAGTGGTTATGACTTTAGTGTACTTAAACGCACTTATTCTACTCATAGGATTTGAATTGAATGTAAGTATTGAAGTACTAAAAAAAGAGCAGAATCAATTAGACCTACTCTAATGAATGCTGCTCTTTCAAAATTAATTTCAGTTTTTTTGAACTGCTACTTATTCGCCATATCCGGAATCTCTGCTGACTTATAAGCGCCCGCATCTAACTTTGCTTTTGTTTCACTAAATGCTTTTAAGGTTAAATCAATCTCCTCCTGGGTATGCTCTGCCGTTGGAATTAACCTATAAATAATATGTCCTTTAGGGATTACAGGATAAACAACTATCGAACAGAAAATTTTATAGTTCTCTCTTAAGTCCATCACCATAAGGGTTGCTTCTTCTACACCCCCTTTCATATAAACCGGTGTTACTACAGAATCAGTTTTACCAATATCAAATCCTCTTTCCTTTAAACCTTTTTGTAATGCAAGGGCGTTTTTCCACAAATTTTCCTTTAAGTGAGGTTGTGTTTGTAATAATTGTAAACGTTTTAAGTTACCCACCACATAAGGCATAGGTAAACTTTTTGCAAATATTTGAGAACGGATGTTATAACGGATATAATCTATAATTGTTTTAGGGCCTGCCATAAACGCACCAATGGATGCCATACTTTTCGCAAAGGTGGAAAAATATAAATCAATTCCATCCTGACATCCTTGCTCCTCACCAGCACCAGCTCCCGTTTTACCTAGTGTACCAAATCCATGTGCGTCATCCACCAACATTCTGAATGACACTTTTGACTTTAAATCCACAATTTCCTTCAACTTACCTTGGTCGCCGGCCATACCAAATACCCCTTCAGTGATTACTAAAATTCCACCAGATTGTTGTTTTTCAATTAAGGCCTGTGCGCGGTGTAATTGCTTTTCACAATCTTCTACATCATTGTGCTTAAAAACAAAACGATGCCCCGGCAACATTCTTAAACCATCAATAATACATGCATGACACTCCGCATCATATACAACAACATCATGACGACCACAAATTGCATCAATGGCACTCATGATTCCTTGATAGCCATAATTCATTAAAATAGCATCTTCCTTATTTTCGAAACTAGCTAACTCCGCTTCTAGTTGTTCATGCAAATCACTATTCCCACTCATCATTCTAGCACCCATCGGTAATGCCAAACCATATTTAGCACTTGCATCCGCATCTGCTTTTCGCACTTCCGGATGATTGGCCAAGCCCAAATAATTATTCAAACTCCAAACAATCATTTCCTGACCTCTAAACTTCATTTTAGAACCAATTTCCCCTTCTAACTTTGGAAAAGCAAAGTAACCATGTGCTCTTTCACGATGCTGCCCAATGGGGCCATAGTTTTTAATGAGTCTTTCAAATATATCTGCCATAATAAGTGTGATTAAGTTATGCAAATTTAATAAAATTTTAGGTTTAAAACACTAATAATTAGCTGTAATTTGCAGCATCATTTAAACAAGAATTTATGCGATTTACACTTTTGTTAATAGTCGGCTTGATAACAACACAAACGTTTGCTCAAAAATCCAACCCAGTTAAAGCAACTGATACAAAACCAAAATTAGTGGTAGGCATCGTCGTTGACCAAATGCGATGGGACTATGTCAATAAATTTAAATCCTTTTTTAAAACACAGAATGGCTTTTTAAAAATGATGAATCAAGGCGCAAGTTGTAATAATAATCTGATCTCCTATTTACCTACTGTAACCGCTTGTGGACATACTGCAGTATATACAGGTAGCACCCCTGCCATTCATGGCATCACGGGCAATAGTTGGTATGATAATATTCAGCAGCGAATGGTGTATTGTGTTGAAGACAATTCAGTACAAGCAGTGGGTATCGAAAATAACAGTGCAGGAAAAATGAGTCCATTGAATGTTTGGACTACGACCATTGGAGATGAGCTAAAATTAGCCACCAATTTTAAAAGCAAAGTGTATGGCGTTTCCTTAAAGGATAGAGGCGCGATCATTCCTGCAGGACATGCTGCAGATGGTGCTTTTTGGTATGATGGCAAATCAGGTAATTTTATTAGCTCCACTTATTATGGCAAATCACTACCAACCTGGTTAACGAACTATAACAATGCAAAAAAGGTAGATAGCTTTTATAAATTAGGTTGGAGCTTAAGCCTGCCAGCATCCGTTTATGAAGCCTATTGCGATAATGACCAGAATGACTATGAATCTAAACCATTTGGCAAAGAGGTCAATGGCTTTCCTTATAATTTAAACTCCTATATTGGGAAAGACTATGGAAAAGTGTCAAGCACGCCCTATGGCAACAATCTAGTTTTAGATATTGCCACCCAAACCTTGATTAATGAAAAAATGGGATTAGATGATATCACTGATTTATTGGCGGTAAGTTTTTCTTCTCCTGATTATATTGGACATGCTTTTGGTCCTTATTCATGGGAGACATTGGATGGTTATATAAAATTAGATGAACTATTGGCACAGTTTTTTTCTATTCTTGATCAGCAAGTTGGAAAAGACAACTATACTGTTTTTTTAACTGCCGACCATGCAGTAGCCCCTATTCCAGGATATGCGCAAAAGCATAAAATACCAGCTGGTACTATTACAGATGATGGAATTAAAAATGAAATTGGAAAAATGCTAAGTGCTAAAGGACTGAATCCAAAATTAATTTCAGCGATCACCGAATTCAATATTTACTTTAACCATCATTTGATGGACAGCCTTCAAGTTACGCAAGATAAATTAACTAGTCTTATCACCAATTATCTTGAACAAAAAAGTAATATTATTCAAGTGGTTGAATCGCGTAAAGCTGCATACGCACCTTTACCACAAAGTATCAGAGAGCGGATTGTCAATGGATTTAATCCACAAAGGAGTGGCGATTTAATTTTTATTACAAAATCGGGTGTGGTAGGCGGTGGTAATACCGGAACAGGTCATGGCGTATTTTATAATTATGACGCACATATTCCTTTATTATTTTATGGCAAAGGAATCAAAAGGGGGCAAGTAAACAATGTGAACTACATGACTGATATCGCGCCTACCATTAGCACACTACTAGGTATCCAAATGCCTAGTGGCAGTATTGGAAAACCAATTTTGGAAGTAATTCAATAATTATCGCATAAATATGATATCTATCAACCCTAACTAACCCATATAATTAAATTAATTATATTAAATTGCAGTTAGAAATTAATTCTATTACCAAAAAAAATTAACCATGAAAAAAATAGCCATTTTTTTATTAGCCGGTTTACTTTCACTTTCTACCACTGCTGTTATGGCAAATTGCGATGGAAAATGCAAAGACAAAACCAAATGTACTGAATGCAAAAAGAAAGAAACCAAAGATCCTAAAGCACACAAATGCACTAAAGAATGTATGAAAGATGGCAAATGTGCTGAAATGAAAAAAGACACTAAAGGAAAAGGCAAAGGATAATTACTCACCCTATTCCACAAAAAAAGCGATCCCGATAAACGGGATCGCTTTTTTTATAAGCAACTTTTTGTTGTTCAATAGCAAATAGTACTACCCAAGCTTTGCTTTCAAATTCGCATCCAATGCGTCCAAGAACTCTTCAGTATAAACATAGTGATCGCCATGTTTAACCTTGTTACCATGAACACATACTGCTAAATCCTTGGTCATGATACCAGACTCCACTGTTTCCACACAAACATCTTCCAATGCTTTAGCAAAACGAATTAATTCTTGGTTGTTATCTAATTGGCCTCTGAACTCCAACCCTCTCGTCCAAGCAAAGATAGATGCAATAGGATTAGTAGAAGTTCTATTACCTTTTTGGTGCTCACGGAAGTGACGTGTCACAGTGCCATGTGCCGCTTCTGCTTCCATTACTTTTCCATCAGGTGTAATTAAAGTTGAAGTCATTAAACCTAATGAGCCAAACCCTTGTGCTACGGTATCAGATTGTACATCACCATCATAGTTTTTAC
>CAJBLA010000205.1 GCA_903953815.1 uncultured Bacteroidota bacterium
CGGCAAAAAAGCATTGCTTATGCATGAAAAAACGCATGAAAGTATAAAAACAGTGCGTCCATTAAAAGATGGTGTTATTGCCGACTTCAACGCTGCTGAATTAATGATTCGCGAGTTGATGAAAATGATTTATCCAAAGAAACCATTATTTCCTCCAAGTTGGAGAATGGTTATTTGTATTCCATCTTCCATTACCGAGGTTGAAAAAAGAGCGGTACGTGATAGTGCAGAACAAGCAGGTGCTAAGGAAGTATATATGATTCATGAACCGATGGCTGCAGCTTTAGGAATTGGTATTGATGTGGAAGAACCAGTTGGAAATATGATTATTGATATTGGAGGTGGTACAACTGGTATAACAGTTATTGCATTAGCAGGTATTGTTTGTGATCAAAGTATTCGTATTGCAGGTGATGAATTTACTGCAGATATTATGGAAGCATTAAGAAGATATCATAGTTTATTAATTGGTGAGCGTACTGCGGAACAAATTAAAATTCATGTAGGTGCTGCATTAAAAGATTTAGATAATCCTCCAGATGATATGCCAGTAAATGGACGTGATTTAGTAACAGGTATCCCAAAACAAATTATGGTCAGCTACCAGGAAGTGGCAGAGGCATTAGATAAAAGTATTTTCAAAATAGAAGAAGCAATTTTGAAGGCGTTGGAAACTACACCTCCTGAATTAGCAGCAGATATTTATCGTCGCGGCTTGTATTTAACCGGCGGTGGTGCATTATTACGAGGTTTGGATAAGCGCTTGAGTTCAAAAATTAAATTACCTGTACACATTGCAGAAGATCCACTTAAAAGTGTAGTGCGTGGAACAGGTATTGCATTGAAGAACTACCAACGATTCCCATTCATCATGAGATAAAAGATTTATTTAATCAACTTTTATAAAGGCGATCACCATTGAAGAATATCATTGGGTTCATAAGACAGAATTTTACTTTTTTTACTTTTTTGATACTACAAATTGTGTCATTAGTGATGTTATCTTCCTATAGCAAATCACACCAAACATTTTTTGGCGGCATGACCAATCAAGTGATTGGCGATATCAATACCAGATATAATAATTGGTCTTATTTTTTTAGATTAAAAAAGACGAACACTTTACTAGCTGCTGAAAATGTTGCGCTTCGTAATCAATTAGCACAAAATTTTATTCCATTTGATACTACAAAAAAATTGGGCACGCTCATTTTACGCAAGGACAGTCTTGAAAAAACTAGAAAATTTTATTACTACCCAGCAAAAGTAGTAGGTAACACATTTACGCTACAAAAAAATTATATTACTATTGAGCGCGGTGGCTTGCAGGGCGTTAAAAAAGAAATGGCTGCCATAAGTCCAGATGGAAGTATTGTGGGTATTGTGATTGAAGTAAACGATAATTACAGCAAAATAATGAGCTTGCTTCATCGCAACAGTAAAGTGAGTGCCATGTTAAAACGCGATAAGGTAGCGGGTACTGTAGAATGGGATGGAAGTAACCCTGATATTTTAACTTTAAAAAATATTTCAAAAAGTGCTGCGCCTAAAATAGGTGATTCAGTTTTAACGAGTCCTTATTCAGCAAGTTTCCCTGCGCAATTAATGCTTGGTCGTGTTACAAAAGTAGTGGTGGATCCTTCAAGTAATTTTTTAACATTAGAATTAAAATCAGCAACAAATTTTTACAATTTAGAATTTATCTACTTGGTTGAAAATAAAAGAATGAATGAGCAATTAGAGGTAGAAAAAAATAAAACACCCAATGAATAGTTTTATTAAAAATAGTATCCGTTTTGCATTATTTCTACTCGTTCAAGTAGTCGTCCTAAAAGAAGTGCCCCCTATTCATCAATACATAACACCCTATTTATATTTTATATTTATTTTGTGGATGCCCTTTGGTACAAGTCGTTTGTCCATTACCCTTTTAGGTTTTTTAATTGGTTTTATTTTGGACTTGTTTTCAAGCACGCCAGGTTTACATGCTGCAGCATGCGGACTAATGGCCTATGTAAGACCAAGCATATTAAATTTATTATTAGCACAAGAGGCCTCCGAGGAAGTGAATAAAGAACCGAGTATCGGCACTATGGGTTGGGGACCCTATTTATTTTATGTATTTGTATTAACTTTTATTCATCATTTTTATTTAGTACTGCTAGAATGGTTGCAATTTGGCAGTTTCGGATACTTTTTAGGAAAAGTAATTATGACAAGCATCATGAGTGTTGTTTTGATTTTTTTAGTTGAACTTTTAATGAACCGACGAAAACTAAAAAGATAGTGCATGTCCGTATATAATCAAAACAGGGGTGGTATTATTCAAATTATTATTGGGATTATATTTACTATTCTTATTGTGCAACTTATCAGCTTGCAAATTTTTTCATCAAAATATAAATTAGCTGCAGATAATAACGCGATATATCGAAAAATCATTTACCCGGATCGTGGCATCATTTATGATCGCAAAAAAAGGGCAATGTTGGAAAATACCATTAGTTATGACTTAGTGGTTATACCTAATGAAGCTAAAGGCGTTGACACCAATATGCTTTGCCAAATTTTAAAAATTGACAAAGCAACCTATTCAAAAAGAATTATTGAAGCGATTATAAAAAACACAAGAGTAAAAGCAAGTGCTTTTGAACCTTTTTTATCTGCAGAAACCTATGCGCAATTAAATGAAAACTTGTATCGCTTTCCTGGTTTTACTTTATCTGAACGTAGTATTCGATCCTACCCCTACAATACGGCAGCACATGTTTTAGGATATGTTGCGGAAGTGGATGTGAACTTTTTACAAAAACATGCCGCGGAAGGATATGAAATGGGAGATTATGCTGGGATGACCGGACTAGAGCGATTTTATGAACCTATTTTAATGGGGCAAAGAGGGGTAACTCGTTTTTTACGAGACAACAAAGGAAAGATTCAAGGTGCATACGAAAAAGGTATTTATGATACCCTAGCTATTGCGGGTAGAAATATTTTCACGAGCATGGATGTGGAAGTACAACAATTAGCTGAAAAATTACTACAACATAAAATTGGGAGCGCTGTTGCCATCAATCCAAAAACAGGCGGTATTATTGCCATGGCGTCCAGCCCAGGGTATAATCCAAATTTATTAACAGGAAACCAACGTCGTAAGACAATTGGTAGATTATTATTAGATACAGCCCGCCCCATATATAATCGTGCAATTAAAGGGCAATATCCACCAGGCTCTACTTTTAAACCAATGGGTGCTTTGATTGCATTAGACGAGGGATTAATTACACCCGCTTATGGATACAATTGCCGTGGATCCTATGGCGCTTGTGGCGATCCGCGCAAATGTGAACACCACAATCCTGGTCATGCAGCTAATTTACAATTGGCGTTGGCCTACTCTTGTAATTCTTATTTTTTACAAGTATTTAGAATGGCGATTGATAACCCACAATACCACAATGCAAAAAAAGGATATTTAAAATGGAAAGAATATATGAATGCATTTGGCTTTGGAAAAAAGTTAGGCGTTGATTTGCCAAGTGAAAACAGAGCCAATATCCCTGATACTGCACAATACAATCGAGATTTTGGTGGTGCCAAATATTGGAACAGCTGTTATATGCTCACCTTGGGTATTGGACAGGATCGAATGACAGCAACCCCACTTCAATTAGCCAATGCAATGGCCTATTTAGCGAATTCGGGATTTTATTACACACCCCATTTTGTGGATAGTATCGAAAACGAAGATGAAGAAGATAAGTTGATGCTTGAAAAATACAGAACTAAAATTGAAGTAACTAAAATTGCAAAACAATATTTTGATGTTATCAAAGAAGGCATGCATGATGTTACAGTGATTGGTACTGCTGCATTTATCAAAGTACCTGGACATGATTTTTGCGCTAAAACTGGTACAGCCCAAAACCCACATGGAAAAAATCACTCTTTATTTGTATGTTTTGCTCCAAAAGAAAATCCCACAATTGCGGTAGCAGTCGTGGTGGAAAATGCGGGCTATGGTTCCACTTGGGCGGGTCCAATTGCGGGGCTCATGATGGAAAAGTATTTAAATGATACTTTAACCAATGAAAGTAAGTTAAAAGCAGAAAATTTATCTAATGTGGACTTAATGCCTGCCGCCATTAAAAGCTGGTATGTACGCAACAACAAAACGGAAATGCTAACCCCACTTGAATACAACAATGATGAACTTGCAGATGTATGGGATATGGAAATGTTATCTGAAATTGCCCCAACAAAACTAGCATTGGACACGCCAAAAAAAATAGATACCTTACCTGTAACACCCCCATCCAAGCCAGTCCCTTCAAGTAAGGTAAACAAAGAAACCGCACTTGATCCATTACAAAAAAAGAAAAAAGTAACTAAGAACAAAAATGGTAAACTATAACAATAATAACTTTTCTAAGGGAACCGACTTTGCGGTAATATTATTATATGTAATAATGGTTGCTATTGGTATTTTATGCATTTTCATGGTGGAGTATAACCCAAATTTAAATTGGAGTAACTCTTTTTTAACTGCGAAGACCAATTATAGTAAGCAAATTTATTTTGCCATATTTTGCGCATTTACAGCCATTTTTATCTTACTGATGGATAGCAAGGTATTTACTGCACTTTCTAATGTTTTATATGTTCTAGGAATATTATTAATGCTCGCTACTTTTGTTTTAGGCAAGGATATCAACGGTTCTAAAAGCTGGATACCCATTGCAGGTGGATTTAATTTACAGCCTGCTGAATTATGTAAAATATTTACTGCATTAATTTTAGCTAAGTTTATTTCAAAACCAGAAACCGATTTTTCTAAATTAAAATCGCACCTGATTGCAGGCGCTATGATAATACTACCAGCAATATTGTCTGTAATGCAACATGAGCTGGGCTTAGCTTTAGTATATAGTGCTTTTATCTTTGCAATGTACCGAGAAGGACTTCCGCCTGTGATTTTGGTTGCATTGTTATCATTTGCCATACTTGTTATTGCCACCCTATTATTAGACCCGACCGTCTTATCCATTATTATTTCAGTAATAGCAGGATTAATTATTTTAAACCTTATTAAAAAATTCAAAAGAAATAAAAATTCAATTTTAGTTATTATATCCATTTGGGCAATTTGTTTCGGAACGATTAAATACATTGTTCCCTATATGTTCAATAATGTTTTTGAATGTTACCAAAGCACGCGTATATACAGCATGATGGGTAAGGAATATGATTGTGGACAAAATGTAAAATCAGCCAACAAAACCACGGTAAATAAAAAAGCAGCGCGCAAGCCAGATGACTACAATGTGAAACAAAGTAAGATAGCAATTGGATCCGGTGGATTTTGGGGAAGAGGTTTTTTAAAGGGAACACAAACCAGAGGAAAATATGTACCCGCACAACATACTGATTTTATATTTACCTCCTTAGGAGAAGCTTTTGGATTTGTGGGTACGTTTACATTCCTAGGTTTGTATTTGTTTTTTCTGTTTAGGTTGATACGAATCGCAGAAAGGCAAAGAAGTACTTTTTCAAGAGTATACGCTTATAGTGTCGTGGGCATCTTCTTTTTCCATATTGCTGTTAATATAAGCATGTGCATTGGATTGTTTCCAGTTGTTGGTATTCCTTTACCATTAATCAGTTATGGCGGATCCTCCTTACTCACGTTTACAGTACTTGTTTTTATATTATTAAGATTAGACGCCGACAGGCAAATGGTACTGCGTTAATCACTATTTTTATACCATGCGTATTTATCCTTTATCTGAGGGCAGTTTTTCAATTGATAGTACAAAAGTGTTTATTCCGTTTGAAGGGGATATTCAAAATAGACCCCCAGGAAGTATTTTGGTACAAGTACAGCCCTTTGTTGTCGTAACCGAAAACGACATTATTTTATTGGACACGGGTCTCGGCTATTTTAACAACCAAGGTATACTTCAAATACATGCTAATTTGATGGCCATTGGGATTGACCCTTCAAGTGTGACCAAAGTTTTTCTGAGTCATTTACACAAGGATCATTCAGGGGGTATTAGTTACCTCCACCCACAACATCAGGAACGTTTTATTAGCTTTCCCTATGCAACCTATTATATACAAAAAAGTGAATATGATTTGGCAATGCAATCCAAAACTGCTTCTTATATATCGGATCAGATACAAATATTAGAAGAATTTAGCAAGGTGCATTGGCTTACACAAGAAGAAGGGGTGATTGAAGATTTGATTCATTACAAAATTACAGGTGGACATAGCTTATATCATCAAGCCTGTTGGATTAAAGAAAAGGAAGAGATCCTGTTTTTTGGTGCTGATGTAGCACCGCAACTGCAACAAATGAAATCAAGGTTTGTGGCAAAATATGACCTGGATGGTAAATTAGCCATGGAATGGCGACAACAATGGTGGGAAAAGGGACAAAAAGAAAATTGGACCTTTGCTTTTTATCATGATATCAAAGTACCAACTTACAAAGCATTGTAACTGATTAAAACGAACATTCATTAGGAATCAATACAGACAAGGGTTTCAGAGAATCTAACTTTATTTGTACTACCTTTATAGTACAATAGTATGCCAACAAGCGCTCATAATTACGCAATTCAATTCAGAAAAAATGTTTCTGACAAATACATTATTTATAATAGTTTATTTGCAGCACTCCCATACTCAGGTGTAGCTAACGTAGGTGCATTATTACCCATTTTATTGCAAACCTGTGAAGAAGGATTTAGTAAAGACAAATCACCTATCGAAATTGTTGACTATTTTTTCAAACAACATACCTATGTTGCATCTGAAAAAGAAAAATTAGACCACCTTTTTAAGTATGTGCAATACATGGAAAGGCAAGTGGTATTATTTGATGCCATTGAAGATGCTGCATTTAGTAGTGTCAATGAAGTAGATGGTATTGGAAGTTTAAAGGCGCTCATTAGAGATGCTGAATTTTTAGACCATACGGATGCCCTAAAAAAGAAGCTAGAAAAATTCAAAGTACGTCTTGTATTAACAGCACATCCCACACAATTTTATCCGGCAAATGTTTTAGGCATCATTCATGATATGGGCGAAGCCATTGGCAAAAATGACTTTAACACCATTAATCAATATATCCAGCAATTAGGACTTACTCCCTTCTTTAATAAAAAACAACCTAGCCCTACCGATGAAGCGTTGACTTTAATGTGGTACTTGGAAAATATTTTTTATCATTCGGTTGGTAATATATATAGCTCTATTGTTCGTGATATTTTTGATAATCAATATGAAGGCGAAAATCCATTCATTGAATTAGGCTTTTGGCCTGGGGGTGATCGAGATGGCAATCCTTTTGTAAATGGGGAAACCACATTGAATGTGGCCAAAGCTTTGCGAAGTAGTATTATTGTATGTTATTATAGAGATGTAAGAAAACTAAAACGAAAATTAACTTTTTCTGGCGTAGCTATTTTAGTCAATGAATTAGAAGCGAAATTATATGAAAATGTTTTCAGACCCGATGAAGCAAAGCCAATCACCGCCAATGAAATCATGGATTGTCTTTCCAAAATTAAAAACATCATCATCGAGGGTAATTATTCCTTGTACCTGTCAAGACTAGAAAGCTTAATACATAAAGTAAAATTATTTGGCACTCATTTTGCTTCACTTGATATTAGACAAGATAGCAGAGTGCATCATACTGTTTTAATGGATGTGCATCAAACCCTATTACAACAGGATGGAAAAGGTATTTTACCAAGTGATTACAATATGCTAGATAGCGATGCTCAAATGAATGTTTTAGCGAAAATAGTAGGACAAATAAACCCTTCTGATTTTAGGGAAACTATCACCAAGGATACCCTTGAAAGTATTTATGCCGTTACTACTGTTCAAAAAATGAATGGTATTTCCGGATGTCACCGTTATATTATTAGCAATTGTCAATCGGCAATGAATGTGATGGAATTATATGCATTATGCAGGCTGTGTGGATGGGATCCCCATTTATCCAATTTAGATATTGTTCCCTTATTTGAAACGATTGAGGATTTAACTAACGCAGAGGAAATCATGTCTATTTTATATAATAACCCATTATACAAATTACATTTACAAAATAGACAGGCGCAACAACCCATCATGTTGGGATTTAGTGATGGCACCAAAGATGGTGGTTACTTACAAGCCAATTGGAGTATTTACAAAGCCAAAGAAACGCTCACTAAAATTTCAAGAACTAATAATATTATTGTGAAATTTTTTGATGGTCGTGGTGGACCACCTTCAAGAGGTGGTGGTAAAACACACCAATTTTATGCATCCATGGGTAACCAAATTGAAAATGAAGAAATTCAATTAACGGTACAAGGTCAAACCATCACCTCCAATTTTGGAACCATCCAATCAGCACAATTTAATATTGAGCAATTATTGAGTGCTGGAATTAGCAATGAAATATTTGCCAATGCCAAGCTTCAGCTAAGTGAAAAAAACAGGGCGCTATTAGAAGAACTTGGACATATCAGTTATGTCAGCTACCAGCAACTAAAACAAAATCCACTGTTTCTTCCTTACTTACAAAAATTTAGTCCCCTCAACTATTATGGTAAAAGTAATATTGCGAGCAGGCCTACTAAAAGAGGATTAAAAAATGAAATTAGTTTTTCCGATTTAAGGGCCATCCCATTTGTAGGTAGCTGGAGCCAACTAAAACAAAATGTACCCGGTTATTATGGGGTAGGTACTGCATTACAAGTGTTAAAGGAAAAAGGACTTTGGAATGAGGTCGCCTCCTTGTTTAATACCAGTGCTTTTTTTAGAACCTTGGTTGACAATAGTATGATGAGTATGGTAAAGTCGAACTTTGCCATCACTAAGTATGTTGAAAACGACGAAAAGTTTACTGCATTTCGTCAAATCATTAAGGACGAGTTTATATTAACTACCCAATTATATTTAGAATTAAATAAGTGTAATAGTTTAATGGAAAAAGATACTTTGGCAAAACATTCCATTTTACTCAGAGACCGTATTGTACTACCCTTACTAACTATACAACAATTTGCACTTTGCAAAGTACAGGAGTCCAACATTGACCCCAACTTAAAAGAAGCCTACGAAAAATTAGTAACTCGAACTATGTTTGGAGTAATTAATGCAGCTCGAAATTCAGCTTAATAGTACACTAAACCGGACCCACACTATCTTTCCATTGCCATAAATGCAAACAAGCATAGGTCCTATAGGGTGCCCAGGGAAGCGATTTTTTTAACATTTTTATTTTCAATTCTTTTTTAGAATCAAACTTAATTTTATATAATTTGATCATGGCTTGCTGTATACCTAAATCATCAACAGCAAAAACATCTTCCTGCCCCAAGCTAAACATGAGTAACATTTCAACTGTCCACCTCCCTACCCCTTTTATATGTGTAAGCAATTCAATCACCTGCTCCGGCGGTAGGGTATATAACTGGTTATCGGTTATCTTATTTTCAATAAAAAAAGCAGCAACGTTTTGCACATAACTCACTTTTGAATTACTTAAACCAATATTCCTTAACACTTTTGGATCGGTGGCTAACACTTGCGCACAAGTAGGTTCTTTGCCAGCATATAAATCTAAGAAACGCAAAAAAATAATTTTCGCCACCTTGGTGCTTAATTGTTGGCTAATAATACTGGCTATTAATCGAATAGGGGTATTTTTCCTTTTTTGTAAAATATGGGTATCTGCCGCCAATAGCGTTGCTAAATTTATATCTTTTTTTAAATGCACCTTGTAGGTCATACCCACAAATTAGGGAGAATTATTTATTTAACTTAACTTTTCACTGAATTCAAAACAACTATATGAAAAATTATATCATTTTAATCGCCATTTTATTTACGCAAAATGTAATTGCCCAAAATGCGAATACGACAAAACAAGAAGTAAATATTGATGTTACCATCACCTATGAAAATGAGCAAGATAATATAAAAGCAATTCAAGCAATTTTACAAAATCAAACAGCTGCATGGAATAAGGGTGACCTTGACGCATTTATGGTGGGTTATTGGAAAAGTGACAGCTTAGTGTTTATGGGAAAATCGGGCCCTACTTATGGTTATAAAAATACCTTAGCCAACTATAAAAAGAACTATCCCGACACCAGCCATATGGGCAAATTACATTTTGACATTGTAAGTATTAAACCCCTTGGTAAGAGCTACTTTTTTGTCATTGGAAAATGGTTTCTACAAAGGAGTGTTGGAGATGTAAATGGGGTATATACTTTGGTATTTAGAAAAACCAAAACTGGTTGGAAAATTATTTCAGACCATAGTAGTTAATGCCAATTAAACCATAGCACCCCTCACTAATATTCATCAAATTTAACAGGGGTCTTCCATAGCCGATATAAGCCATACATAAAGGCAACAAAACTTCCGATGAGGTAAATATAAAACAAGATATTACTTACGCGCCAATGATCTTGTATAAATGCATAGCCCAGCATAATACCCAAAGTAGAATTGGAAAACATCCATAACAAAGTAAAGCCGATGCTATAGGTTATTCTATTTAAAAATGCCATGACTTGTGGATCCATCTAATGTAATTTGAATGTGAAATACATTGAAATAATATTCAAAAAATTAATCTAAACTTTGTTTGTTTGCTGCCGCAGCTTTCAATATTCTGTCAAATTGCGCAGGGGTTAAATCATTATAAAAATAATAAACCGGATCCACTTTAGTCCCTCTTTTGATAACTTCATAATGACAATGCGGCCCCGTACTTTTTCCTGTGCTACCAATATAACCAATGACTTCGCCCCTTTTAACGGTCTGTCCCACTTTTGCTTTTACACGCACCATATGTCCATATAAAGTTTGATAGCCATAGCCGTGATTAATCACCACTTTGTTTCCATAACCATCACTATTAAATCCTGCTGCCTGTACTACCCCATCTGCCGTTGCGTAAATAGGCGTTCCTGAGGGCGCTGTAAAATCAAGCCCTGCATGTAAACGATAGTCCTTATATAAAGGATCAATTCTATAGCCATAACCTGATGCAATACGATTCAAATTTTTATTACTGACCGGCTGTATGGCAGGAATTGCCCTTAATAGTTTTTCTTTATTTTTTACCATAGTTCCTACTTCCACATAGGATTTATCCTGAAAGGCCGATCGCACACTCAAATTATTTAATTGCGCAATCATATTAGATAACAGCGCCGTGCTTGATAAATTTTGTATCATTCTAACTTCCTTCAACGCTTCCATGTCCTTTAAACGCGCACTATCAGGAATTGGACTCGATTCAAATATGGAACGGTAAACCTCATTGTCCCTACTTTCTAATTCAGTCATTTGCAACTCCAATTGCCTAACCCTATCCTGAATAACACTATAACTTGCACGGTAGCTTTCGTTTTGTTGGCGGAGTAATTTTTCCTTAGGAGAATCGATATATTGAAAAAGTATCGCAACAATAACCACCCCTGTAACAATGGACGCAGCAATAAATCCGAAAAGTTGAAGCAGCCTTACTTTAAGGGGTACTTCCACTTTATCAAACCTGAGTGTGTGGGTATTAAAGTGATATTTAATTTTCTTCATTTGAATTCACCGATTATTTGGCAAGTATGGCCATAAAAAAGCCCCAATTCCTTACCTTTGAGGTCATTAAAAAAAGCAACACAAATATAGCTTTTTAAGATGAACACTGCTTAAAATTCACCGACATGATGACCAGTTCAGAAATAAGACAACAGTTTTTAGATTTTTTTGCTTCTAAAGGCCATGCAATTGTACCCTCGGCTCCTATTGTGGTAAAGAACGACCCTACATTATTGTTTACCAATGCAGGGATGAATCAATTCAAAGATTATTTTTTAGGCAATCAAGTGCCTAGTCATACACGTATTGCGGATACACAGAAATGTTTACGCGTAAGTGGTAAGCACAACGATTTGGAGGAAGTGGGGGTGGATACCTACCATCATACCATGTTTGAAATGTTGGGCAACTGGAGCTTTGGTGATTATTTTAAAGGCGAAGCAATTGAATGGAGTTGGGAATTATTGACCAAAGTGTATGGTATTGATCCAGCTAAATTATATGTTTCAGTTTTTGAAGGTGACCCCTCCGAAAATTTGCCAGCGTCGAGCGAGGCTTTAATGCATTGGAAAAAATGGGTAACCGAGGATAAAATAATTTACGGTAATAAAAAAGATAATTTTTGGGAAATGGGGGATACTGGACCATGCGGCCCGTGCAGTGAAATTCATGTGGATATGCGTTCTGATGAAGAAATTGCAAAAATACCTGGTCGTGATTTAGTCAACAAGGATCATCCACAAGTAATTGAAATTTGGAACAATGTATTTATTCAATACAATCGAAAAAAAGATGGCAGCCTGGAAGCGCTTCCCAATAAACATGTGGATACGGGTATGGGATTTGAAAGATTAGTTAGAGTAATTCAAAATAAGAAAAGCAATTACGATTCCGATGTTTTTACAGGCACTATTGATGCTGTAGCGCAAATCACAGGAAAACAATATGACTTTAGCGATAGTAAACAAGCAATTGCATTTCGAGTTTTAGCTGACCATATTAGAGCCATTGCATTTACCATTGCAGACGGACAATTACCTGCAAACACTGGAGCTGGTTATGTTATTAGAAGAATTTTAAGAAGAGCAGTTCGTTATTATTACTCTTACTTGGACTACAAGCAACCTTTATTACACCAGCTAATGCCATTATTGGCAAAACAATTTGAAAATGTTTTTCCTGAATTAACTGGGCAATTAGATTTTGTAACCAAAGTTGTGAAAGAAGAAGAGGAAGGATTTTTAAGGACATTGGAAAAAGGATTAAAGCGCATTGATGATATTGTAAAAACGCATTCAAAAGGAGCGACCATTGAAGGAAAATTAGTGTTTGAATTATTTGACACTTTTGGCTTTCCGGTAGATTTAACCAGATTGATTGCAAGTGAAAATGATTTACTGGTAGATGAAGCCGGATTTGAAAAAGAAATGTTGCAACAAAAAAACAGAAGCCGAGCAGCTACTGCCATTGATACAGGTGATTGGATACAAGTTAGTGAAGACGTTGAAACAAAGTTTGTTGGGTATACCCAAATGGAAACAAATAGTACCATCGTCAAATACCGACATGTAAAAGCAAAAGGGAAGGAAGCGTACCAATGGGTATTGAGTGAGACGCCTTTTTATGCAGAAAGTGGTGGACAGGTAGGCGATTGCGGTACATTAACTTTTGAAGATGGTACCACATTAGAAGTAACGGATACAAAAAAAGAGAATAACCTTTTTATACATTTTACAGATACCCTTCCAACTGTTATAGGAGAAAATGTTAAAGCACAGGTGGCTTTTACGCAAAGAAAAAATACCACCCTTCACCACTCGGCAACGCATTTATTACATGCAGCCTTAAGAAATGTATTAGGCAAACATGTCGCGCAAAAAGGTAGCTTGGTCAATGCAGAACAACTTCGTTTTGACTTTTCTCATTTTGCTAAAATGACTCCAGAAGAAATAAATGCAGTCACTGTTTTAGTAAACGAAAAAATAAAAGCAAATATTCCAGTGGTGATTAATGAAATGGACAAAGCGGATGCCATTCAATTAGGCGCCATGGCTTTATTTGGCGAAAAGTACGGAGATAAAGTTCGGGTAGTTGTGATGGATCCTACCTATTCTATTGAGTTATGCGGCGGAACACATGTGGGTCACACAGGGGAGATTGGTCACTTTATTTTAAAGGCGGAAGCTTCTGTTGCAGCAGGTGTAAGAAGGATTGAAGGCGTAGTTGGAGAAGCTGCGGAATTATTTTTAAGGGAAGTAAAAGAAAAACTACACAAACAAATTATACAATTGTCTGAGGCATGTGAAAGTATTGCTTCAAAGATAAATACCCAATTTAAAGCACCTGACTGGAATGAAAATTCAAGTACGGATGTTTTACATGACACCATCGCTTCATTACAAACAAGCCAAAAGGAATTAACCAAAAAATTGGAAAGTCAGGAAGCTTTATTAGTCAATGAATTATTTGAAAAACATAGTAGTGCATTTATAGTAGTGAATGGTATACAATTTTTAGGGGTGCAATTACAATTGGGCAGTGCAGATCATTTGAAAAAATTAGCTCAGCAACTTGGGGCCTTACATGCTAACTCCTTAGTTGTATTGACCAGTAAAGTAGATGAAAAGGCGAATGTAGTATTAGCAATCAGTGAATCACTCGTCAACCTAAAAAACTGGCAGGCCCCTCAAATTATCAAGGAAAAAATTGCCCCATTAATTAAAGGTGGTGGCGGTGGTCAAAAAACAATTGCAAGTGCTGGCGGGCAGGATAACACACAGCTTGACAAAGTAATTGATGTTATAAAAGCAATGCTCTAATTGACCTATCTAATTAATAATCAAAGCCTTATCAAATATTGATAAGGCTTTATTTTTTGGGCCAACGCACAAAAATCTTCAAATTGACTAAAATTTAACATTTGCGAATTGTTTCGTAGTTGATTAAATTCCCTACATTTGTTCTATAAATACTTCTTTATTTAAACATAAAAATATGATCAAGCAATTAAGCAGTTTTTTAATGTTGTGTTTGTTTGCACAAATAAGTTTTGCGCAAACAAGTGAAAAACAAAACTTAAAATTAGACACCAAGAAGCCAACAGTAGTGGTTGTAAAAGGCAACAAGAAAGACACCAGTATTATGGTGAAAGGAGAAACACCTTTATACATTGTGGATGGTAAGGAGATGAAGAATGTTAACGAAATTTCTCCTACTGATATTGAAAAAATAGATGTTCTAAAAGGCGCCTCTGCGAAAGCATTATATGGCAAGAAAGGAGAAAAAGGGGTTGTTGTTATCACCACCAAAAAGAAAAACAATGCTTCCGCCGACAAAGAGGATAAAGCGCTAAAGGAAGTCACAGTTAAAGTGCTGACCAAAGAAGGGAAAAACATAAAAAATAACAAAGAAGATAAAAAAGAAAACGGAGAGTTGACTGAAGAACGAGTGAATGTATTAATTGATGGCGATAAAATTATCATCAATGGAGAGGAAGTAGCAGAAGATGATCCTAGAATCAATGGCCAAGGCAAAAATGGCGTGATTTTAAAAAGAATGATTGCACCTGATAAAAATAGTAAAGGAAATAAATTGATAGAGGGCAAACCATTGGACATGAATATAGATGACGTTTTAGCTTTCGCTACTCCTGCGCAAAACAACGCGGCTTTTTTAGGTGTGCTATCAGAAGATAATGAATTGGGTGCAAAAATTAATGAAGTAAGCAAAGGAAGTCCAGCAGAAAAAGCAGGTCTTAAGAAAGATGATATTATTACGAATGTTAATGATGAAAAAATTACAGGACCAAAAGATTTGTATGATGCTATTGGTAAATATAAGCCATCAGAAAAAGTACAAATTAGTATTTTAAAAGATGGCGCTAAAACAAAGTTGACAGTTGAATTAGCAAAAAATGTACCCCAATCATTTAGTTATACTACGCCTAATGGAGGTATGACTATCGAGCCTAATTGGGTTCCAAACGCACCTAGAGGCAGAGGTAATAATGGAATGCAAAGATTTGGATTTGAACTCCCGCAAATGCCAGAGTTAAATAATATATTCGGTAATATCGAAAAACCAAAATTAGGCATCAGTGTGGAAGATGTTGAAGAAAACGAAGGTGTGAAAATTTCATCGGTGAGTGAAAATTCACCAGCAGCGAAAGCAGGACTAAAAGAAGATGATATTATCACAGATGTGAATGATAAAAAAGTGAAAGATGTAGATGGAATTAAGCCAATCATCAAAGGGGCCACAGAAGGCACCGTCTTCAAATTTAATATCACTAGAAATGGTAAAAAAACTGTGGTTGAAGTGAAAATTCCAAAGAAGCTTAAAACAGCAGATTTGTAAGGCACTAAATATAAATCACACCCCACCCCGAAGCTTGCCGATATATCAGTAAGTTTCGGGGTGTTTTTTTTAGTTTACATTAAGTAAAATTAAGCCCCAAATAATTGTACTTTTGCTGCATGGGAAATGCGGAAAAATATGAGGCTGTCATTGGTTTAGAGATTCATGCACAATTAGCTACAGCTAGCAAGTTGTTTTGTGGCGATGCTGCTTCCTTTGGTGCCGAGCCCAATACCCATATAAGCCCAATCACCATGGGCCATCCTGGAACCCTTCCTAAAACAAATCTAAAAGCAGTTGAATATGCAATTAAGTTAGGCATTGCTTGTGGTTCTCGTATTGAAAACAACAATTACTTTGCACGAAAAAATTATTTTTACCCCGACTTACCCAAGGGCTATCAAATCACACAACATACCACACCTATTTGTGTGGGAGGCGCAATTACAATTAAAGGAGAAGCTGGCGATAAAATAATACAACTAAATAGAATTCATTTGGAGGAAGATGCCGGAAAAAGTATTCATGATATTTCAGATCTAGACACTTACATTGATTTAAATAGAGCAGGCACTCCCCTCGTTGAAATGGTAACAGAGCCCTGCATTCATTCTGCGCAAGATGCTTTTTTGTTTGTTTCTGAAGTTCGTCGTTTAGTTAGATGGATAGGTGTTTGTGATGGCAATATGGAAGAAGGTAGTTTAAGATGTGACGCAAATATTTCCATCCGATTGAAGGGAGATACAAAATTGGGTACCAGGGTAGAAGTCAAAAATTTAAATTCAATTCGAAATATAAAAAAAGCTATTGAGTTTGAAATTGACAGATTAATTCAAATTACAGAAGCTAGTGGTACCATATTACAACAAACAAGAAGCTTTGATGCAAATAATGATACTACCTTTTCAATAAGAGACAAGGAAGACGCCAATGATTACAGGTATTTCCCTGATCCTGACTTGGCGCCATTTCAATTAACGGAACAATATATTAAAGACATTGAAAATGCAATGCCTGTATTACCAGGGGTATTAAAAAATACATGGAAAGATGCCTATGCTTTATCAGAATATGATGTGGAGCAACTATGTGAAAATAAAGAAGAAGCTGATTTTTATGCAGCATGGACAAAGCAAACTAATCATTACAAATCAGCAGCAAACTGGATCATAGGACCCATCAGAGCCTACTTGAATGAAAATAATACGAGCTACAATACACTCCTACCCTATATCCCCTATTTAGTTGAACTACTAGATTTAGTAGCAAGTAACCAATTGAATTTTTCAGTAGCAAGTGGTAAAGTTTTTAAAGCAGTGATGCAACAGATGCAATCTCCCACGGAATTTGCCAAAAGTAATAACTTATTACAATCTAATTCAAGTGATGAAATGGAAGCCTGGGTAGATCAGGTTTTATTGATGCATCCTGAAAAAATCATTGAATATAAAAAAGGCAAAAAGGGGCTGATTGGTCTATTTACTGGCGAAGTAAAGAAACTAAGTCAAGGAAAGGCCGACCCTAAAATAACCATGCAGCTTTTAGAACAAAAATTGAATTAATAAAATCATTTATAAAAAAAACGATATGCTTTCAAAATTAATTATCTCAGGGTTGCTCGGTTGTACACTTTTAATGGCAGGGTGTAAGACAAATGAAAGTGGTGGTAATTTTACCGTAGCGGGAAATATAAAAAATGCGGAAAACCAAAAATTGCTTTTGCAAGAAGTGCCTTATGGTGGCAAACCGATTATTACCCTAGATTCAATCACCATTGATAAAGAAGGAAATTATGAATTTCAGTTTATAGCAAAACAAGAGGGCATCTACCGGTTGGCTACAGACAAGGAATTCGAGATTATTTTCATCAACGATGAGGAGAATATTAAAATTAGCGCAGATGCTGCAAATTATTCCACCTATAGTGTGAAAGGATCTAATAGCACATCCAATTTGTTTGAATTCTTAAAACAATACAGACAAAAAGATTCTTCCTTGTTTGCAACCCTATATAATTTAGATGCACTTCAAAAGCAAAATGGGAAAGACAGCACTATTTTTTGGTTACAAAAACAAAAAGTTGATAAGATCAAAAACTTAAATGATTTTGTAGAGACCAGTATTAGTAGCGCTACAAGCCCGGCATTCATTTACTATACCTTGGGGTTAGGCTTAAGATCCATGGAGTCTGCAAAAATATTGGCTTTGGCAAAAGCCGCAGCTGAAAAAACAAAAGCAACGCCACTGGTTGAATTTGCGAATTTAATTAATGCACAAGTGCAAGCCAATACAAAAGCAAGTCCATTAAATGCTGGCGAAATGGCACCTGAAATTGCCATGCAGGATGCAGATGGTAAAATAATTACCCTCAGTAGTTTAAAAGGCAAATATGTATTGGTTGACTTTTGGGCAAGCTGGTGTGGTCCTTGCCGCGCCGAAAACCCCAATGTGGTATTGGCGTATGAAAGGTTTAAAAATAAAAATTTCACCGTTCTAGGTATATCACTAGATGATAATAAAGCAGATTGGTTGGAAGCAGTTAATAATGACAAATTGAATTGGCTACAATTAAGTGATTTAAAGAAATGGGAAAGTAGCGTAGTGAATACCTATCAAATAGAAGGGATACCATTTAATGTATTAGTGGACCCTGCTGGAAAAATTATTGCCACCGAATTAAGAGGACAAACATTACAAGAAACATTAGCCAATTTATTTCAATAAGAAATAATGCAGCAGGAATAAATTAAGTTAAACTGAATGATTACTATTGCAAACCAAATAGTAATCATTCAGTTTTTATTTTTGCTTTATAAAGGTTTTTATCAAAGCAGGTAATAAGATTAAATTAGTGAGCGTACTCACCACTAATGTTAATGAAGTAAGCCACCCCAAAGCCTTGGTGCCACCAAATTCACTGAAACAAAATATAACAAAACCAGCAACCAATACCAAGGACGTGTAAATAATGCTAATGCCTGTATTTTTAATTGTTTGTATTAATGTACTATTGACTTGATAATTTAACCTTGGTAATTCTTGTTTGTAATTGACCAGAAAACGAATGGTAACATCAATTGCAATACCTAATGCAACACTAAACACTAAAACTGTGGATGGTTTCAATGATACGCCTATCCAGCCCATACATCCTGCTGTTATTAGTAATGGCACAATGTTAGGAACGAGCGAGCACATGAGAATTGGAAAGGACCTGAATAAAAAAAGCATACAAAGGGCAATCAATAAAAAAGCCCAAAAAATAGATTCTCCTAATCCTTTAATGATAAAATTACTTCCTTCTAAAAAAGTAACACTACTCCCTGTAATTTGAACATGGTAGTTTGTCGTATCAAAAATGGCTTGTGTAGCACTATCCATGCGTTTTAAAAATATCGGCAATTGTGCACTACCAATATCTTTCATATTTACACTGATTCTGGTCGCTCTTTTATCTGTATCAATAAATTTACTTAATAAAGCAGTAGGTGATTTTGGTGCATTTACTTGAGGTTTCACTTTGTCATCGACCGGCTTTAAATAAGGTGCAATGAAAGCCATCTCCGTACCTGACGGAACCGAATATGAATTGGAATCACCATCATAAAATGCTTGTTTTGCAAATTTGATGCCTTCTGTTAAACCTAAAGGCTTGCCTACTTCAGGCTGTGTCAGTAAAAATTGCTGAAAAGTTTCAATATGATCCAATGGCTTTGTACTTCGAATTAATCCATTTTTCTTTTTAGTATCAATTACAATTTCTAAGGGCATTACGCCACCCGCATTTTGTTCAAACCATTTTAAATCGGTGTATAGCTTGTCTTTCTTAGGAAGATCATCGACAATAAATGCCTCTTTTTTAATTTTTAAAACCCCCGCGATTGAAAAAACCACTAAAATTAAAGTGATACCAAAAACCCATTTCGTATGATTGAAGGTCCACCGTTCAATTTTAACCAATACGTGTGTTAAATATTTATTATCTAAGTATTTAATATGTTTTGGGGCAGGCGGTTTCAAATAGCTCAGTACCGGTGGTATAAAAAATAAACTGATAAAAAACAAAGCCATAATGTTGATGCCCGATACCCAACCAAATTCTTTTAATAAAGGACTTTTGGTTAAAGCGAAAACAAAAAATCCAATGGCTGCTGTGATATTACAAAACAAAGTAACAATTCCCATTTTACTGACCATTTGAATAATGGCGGAGGAACGATCATTGGTCTCCTTGTATGCAGTATGATATTTATTTAAAAAGTAAATACAATTAGGAATACCAATAACTACCACTAACGGGGGAATTAAGGCAGTTAATAAGGTAATTTTTTGCCCCATTAAAACCATGGTGCCAAAACTCCAAATAACGCCCATTGCTACCACTGCTAAGCTCATTAGGGTTGCAGGTATGGATCTAAAAAAAAGTAATAATGTAAACGCAGATAACAAAAGGGAACCAATTAAAAACCATATCATTTCTTTTTTAATGCGATCTGCAATAATCGTTCTAATATAGGGTAAACCACTTAAGTGGATGCTTAAATTCGTTTTCGTTGAAAAGGCATTCAGCTTTTCCTCCAACAGACGAATGATTCTTGTTCGAGCACCTGTGTTTATTGAATCAGGAATAAAGCTCACTGCCATGATATATGCATTGCTATCCTTGTTGTACAATAAGTTTTTATAAAAGGGTAAGCTGTTAAATTTCTGCGCATCCGCTAATAGCAAACTGTCACTTTGATAAGGCGCTGAAAATACAGGATGGACATTAAATTTAGTTTCCATACTGTCCTTTTGTATTTCATAGGCAAATGGTACACTTAATACTTCGGTAACTGCAGGGATTTGTTTTATTTGTTGATGCAATTCATGCACCTGATTAAATACTTCCTTCGTGTACATTTTTTCGGTCGTAAAGCCCACCACGATTGTAGCGCCATCAATCCCAAATTTTTTTACGAAATCCTTATAGATAACAAACTTAGGATTATCATCTGGGATGGCTTTTGTAAACTCATAACTCAATTTTACTTGTGCAGCAAAATAGCCCATTACAACAGTAATGACCAATAAAGAAGCTAAGCAATATACCTTAAACTTTAAAATAAATTCGGCTAGTTTATGCCACATAGTTTTAATTTAATGTTACCCAACCCAAAAATAAGCAAGTGTTTGCGTAATAATACCAATACCAAACCCAATCGTTAGCTCTTTATTTGTATGATCACTCACCATCATTCTTGCACTAATCACGATTCCAGCAATGAATAGTATGGCTATATCCCATATTATATTATTGATTGTATATTTTATCCCAACGAATATTACAGCGGTAAGCAAGCCTCCAATACCCATGCCATGTAAACTTACTTTTATAAAATTATTAACGATGAGCCCCAAAGCACTTGCGATGAAAACGCCAAAATAAAAATATTTTAATACAATCGGCTGGTCTGAAAAATTACGACTTAGATAATACATCCACCAATAAAAAAACATCACAATGACATAAGGTATAATTCGATCCTTTTGTGTTCTTAAAAAAATAGACTCGCTAAATTTTAATCTCCAAAGTAAAAAAACCGCAAATGCAGGAAAAAAAGCGGTTAGCCAAAACACACTGAAAACACGAAGTTGTAATTGCCAATCAGTAATTCCAACAAATTCAAATGGCACTACTTTGATTAAATATAGAATAAAATAAGTTGGGACAAATAAGGGATGAAAAATAAAGGAAATGGTTTGTCCAAAAAATTTAGATAGCTTACCGGGGGAATTGTTTTGCATAAATTAAATTTGATTAAAGTTCCTTTCGCAATCTGGCAACAGGAATATTTAATTGTTCTCTGTACTTAGCAACGGTACGTCTTGCAATATTGTACCCCCTTTGCTGCAACTGAAGTGTTAACTCGTCGTCACTTAATGGTTTGTGTTTGTCTTCTTGTTGAATGAATTCAAG
>CAJBLA010000206.1 GCA_903953815.1 uncultured Bacteroidota bacterium
AAAGCAACGTATGAAACTGATTATAATAGTGGCTTAGGAAGTAATGGTTTAACCAGTGCGCGGCATGATGTATTAAGTAAGGAATATGCTTCCAAGTATCCGGAAACTTTTGAGCCAACACTAAATGCGCAAGTGGTTTATATCGGAAAAAATAAAATAACAGATGAATTAGACATACCAGGTTTTGGTTCGGTATCCGTTGGAAAATTATTGTTAAGCCCCACCCGAACTTATGCTCCTTTGGTAAAAGCAATTTTATCCCAACATTTTGAAGTGGTGAAAGGAATGATTCATTGTAGTGGTGGTGGGCAAACAAAGTGCATGAAATACTTGCCAGGGAACATGCGTATCATTAAAGATAATTTAATGGAGCCGCCACCAATTTTTAAATTAATTCAGGAAAATTCAGGGGCGAATACCAAAGAAATGTACCAGGTATTTAATATGGGTCATCGATTGGAAATATTTACTGATGCAGCATCTGCAAGTAAATTAATTGAATTAGCAAAAACTTTTAATATAGAAGCACAAGTGATTGGACGTGTTGAACCATCAGAACAAAAGGAGTTAGTTTTAGAAGGAAGTTTTGGAAAGGAAGTGTTTACCTATTAATTTTATATATAGTTCTATGATTTAATTTAAAAAGTTGAATCATCATTTATCTTAAACAAATTATAACATCATGAGTGAAATTGTAGTACAACTTGAAAATGTGAATATTTATCAAAGCGGTAATTTGATTTTGCAAGCGGTAAATTTTGAAGTTAAAAAAGGGGAATTTGTTTATTTGGTGGGTAAAACTGGAACTGGAAAAAGTAGTTTGCTTAAAACATTATATGGTGAAATTACGCTTACCGAAGGGCAGGGTAAAGTAGTAGGATTTGATCTAAAGGAGATGGATTGGAAAAAACTTCCTTTTTTAAGAAGAAACTTAGGGATTGTTTTTCAAGACTTTCAATTATTGACCGATCGTAATGTGCATGAAAATCTGAGATTTGTCCTTAAGGCTACCGGCTGGCAGGATGAGCAGTTAATCAATCAAAAGATCAACGATGTATTGGCCAAGGTAGGGCTTCAAAATAAAGGCTTTAAAATGACTTTTGAGATGAGCGGGGGTGAGCAGCAAAGGGTGGATATTGCTAGGGCCTTGCTTAATTCTCCTAAATTAATACTGGCAGATGAGCCAACGGGCAGTTTAGACCCAGAAACTAGTGATGAAATCATGCAGATTTTGTTCCAAATTGCCAAGGAAGATGGCACGGCGATTGTGATGGCTACCCACGATTTTATGGTCGTGAATAAGTTTCCTTCCCGCACCCTGACAACCGAGGGAGGCAGGCTGGTTGTAACGGCCTAAATTTTCTCCACTAATTGTACACAAAACACCCTTTTTGACTTGAATTCTTGACTCTTTTTCTTATGTTCGCAGACATAAAAAAGTAGAAAACAAGTGAGACTAAAGTCATTAGAAATCAAGGGGTTCAAGAGCTTTGCTGACAAAACAATTGTAAGTTTTGACGAGGGTATAACTGGTATTATCGGACCAAATGGTTGTGGTAAGAGTAATATTATTGATAGCATAAGATGGGTTATAGGCGAACAGAAAATTTCAGCACTCCGTAGTGAGAATTTAGATTCTTTGGTTTTTAACGGAAGTAAAACCAGAAGTGCGAGTAGTATGGCTGAAGTAAGTTTAACCTTCGAAAATACAAAAAATTTATTACCCACTGAATTTAACAATGTAACTGTTACACGTCGTTTTTATAAAAATGGTGAAAGTGAATACAGGTTAAATGATGTGGCTTGTCGTTTAAAAGATATTCATAATTTATTTATGGATACAGGCGTAAGTACAGATAGCTATGCAATTATTGAATTAGGAATGGTGGATGATATTATCAAGGATAAGGATAATAGTCGTCGTCGTATGCTAGAACAAGCTGCTGGAATTACGATTTATAAAACGCGTAAAAAAGAAGCGAAGAATAAATTAGATGCTACTGAACAGGATTTAGCGAGGATTGAAGATTTAATATTTGAAATCAACAATCAATTAAAAACTTTAGAAAATCAAGCGAAGAAAGCGGAGAAATATTTTGAAATTAAGAAGGACTATAAGGATACAGCCATTGAGCTTGCTAAAGCTGCCTTAGAGGGCTTTAATATTAGCTATAAAGAGTTAAACGAGCAACAAGATGCAGAGACAGACAAGAAGTTTGAATTAGAAGCAGCTATTGCTTTGGAAGAAGCCGCACTTGAACAAGAGCGTGTAGGTTTTATTGAGAAGGAAAAGAATTTGCAAACTATGCAGCATGCGTTTAATGATTTGTTGCAAGACCTACGTTCAAAAGAAAATGATAAAAACTTAGCTGCGCAACGACTTGATTATTTAAATGATAAGGAAAAATCTTTACAAGAATTTTTAGAAAGAGCGGAAGGGCAATTAAAAACAATTGGTGACTCCATTGAATATACCAAGTTGCAAGTAGTGGATGAAGAAAAAATATTTCAAGATTTTAAAACAAGGGTGGAGCAATCCCAACTTGAATTAACCAATAAACGCACTGACTTTGATGATCAAAGATCGGTGCTAGATAATTTAAGACAACAATACCAACAAATTCAACGCAATCAATTTGATGCGGAGAAAAAAGTGGCTGTCGCAGATACATCCATTCAAAACATACAAAGATCGCAACTTCAGTTAGAAGAAGAGCAAGGGCAAAGGGTTATACAAATAGAAACCATAACGGCACAATTAGCTGAAAAGGAAGCTGCTTTGGCTTCCAATAAAGCACATTTGGTAGAATTGCACTTGCAACATGATCAAGCGAAAGCGGGTATTTTTGAAACACAGGAGCAATTAGAAAAATTAAGATCTCAATTAGCCGATGAAACAAGAATATTAGATGCCAAAAAGAATGAGTACGATTTATTGAAAAGTTTAGTGGACTCCATGGAAGGATATCCAGATAGCGTTAAATTTTTGCATAAAAATACAGGGTGGAATCATAGTGCACCCATCTTGTCTGACATTTTATATGTTAAGGAAGAATATCGCACAGCCGTTGAAAACGTTTTAGAGCCTTATTTAAATTATTATGTTGTTAATAATTTACAAGAAGGTTTGCAAGCAATTCAATTGTTAGATGAAAACAAAAAGGGTAAAGCTAATTTCTTCTTATTGGATCAACTAAAGGGAATAAGTGCAGTAGCTGCACCTGCTAATACCATTGCTGCATTGTCAGTGTTGGAAGTAGATAGTAAATATGCTGCTTTGGCGAGTCAATTATTAGGCAATGTATTTATTGCTGAAAATGAGCAAGCTTTACAAGCCGAATTTGACGGTATCCTTTTAGAAAAAACAGGCAAGTACGTTAAAGGGAAGTATACCTTGACTGGAGGTAGTGTGGGCATTTTCGAAGGTAAAAAAATTGGCCGTGCAAAAAATCTAGAAAAATTATTAGCCGACATTCAATCACAAGAAAAAATTGTGAATGAATTAAAGGAAAAAATTCAGGTGAAGCACAACGCTGTTTTAGAATTTAATGAATTGTTGAAGGAGAATGAGATTAGAGCCATTGAACAATTGGTGAATACTTTAATCAACGAAGTTTTTGCAAATAAAAATAGATTAGAAAATTTACAATTAGCGCAAACTTCTGCGGCTACTAAGTTGAAAGAATTTGAAGAAAAATTACAATTTGAGCATACTGCAATTGCAGATACAAGAATTGCTTTTGATGCATTGAATATATCCTTACAGGAAACCCAAACTAAATTAGAAGCCATTGAGTTGGCATATCAAGCTGCTGAGCAAGCGTACCATTTAGCCTCCGGTGAGTTTAATGAGATGAACTTGCAATTGACGAAGCAACAAAGTAAAATTGAGGCATTGCAACAAGAAGTGTTGTTCAAGGAAAATCAATTGAATGATTTGCATGCACAAATTCAAACGAATAGTGTTCAATTAACGGAAGCTTCAGCGGCGATCATTGAAAGTAAAGATCAATTAACTTCATTGCAAGAAGGTTTGGTTGAATCAATTAGAATTAAGGAAGAAGAAGAATTAAAATTAAATGAAGCGGATCAAACTTATTATAAGTTAAGAAATGATTTACAAGAAAAGGAAAGTGCATTGAGACACTTGGTGAAATCAAAGGAATTGGTAGATCAATTAATTAATGAGATCAAGGATAAGTTGAATAACTTGAAATTACAATTAGCAGGAACCAAAGAGCGCTTGAATGTTGAGTTTAAGGTTGAAATTGAGGATATTTTAGATGAAGGTCGTTTAACAGACACTTCTTTGGATGAATTACAAGCCAATACAGACAGAATGAAAAAGCGTCTAGAAAATATGGGCGAAGTAAATCCTACAGCTATTGAAGCGTATACTGAAATGAAAAAGAGATATGATTTCATTCTAGAGCAAAAAAATGACTTGGTCACAGCTAAGGATAGTTTGATGTTGACGATTCAGGAAGTAGAAGCTACTGCAAATCAGGCATTTTTGGCTACCTACAATACTGCACGTGAAAACTTCCAAAAAGTATTTAAAGCCTTATTCACAGAAGAAGATTCTTGTGATTTAATTTTGGTGGATCCAGATAATTTAGCTGAAACAGCCGTTGAAATTGTCGCACGTCCTAAAGGTAAAAAACCATCTTCTATAAGTCAGTTGAGTGGAGGAGAACGAACGTTGACAGCAACTGCAATGCTATTCGCTATTTATTTAATCAAGCCAGCACCTTTCTGTATTTTGGATGAGGTGGATGCGCCATTAGATGATGCGAATGTGGGCAAGTTTACGCAGATGATTAAAAAATTCAGTGATAACTCACAGTTTATTATTGTAACACACAATAAACAAACAATGAGTGCAGTGGATGTCATTTATGGAGTTACCATGCAAGAGCCTGGGGTAAGTAAATTAGTTCCTGTTGACTTTAGAAGTTTGAGTAACTAGGTATTTACATTCAAAATAATTAAAAGGGGTTGCTTCAAAATGGAAGCGCCCCTTTTTTAAATTAAAAATTTACTTTTTACATTGCTTAAGTCAGCGATCATATTATTTGTAGTTTGTTATTTATTATACCTGCCATTTAGCAGGCAGCCAGATTATTTTGATAGTGATACTGCGCCTGCGACTATAAAGTTGAAAGAGGGGCACATCGTAGCGGAATACTCGGAATATGGTAAATACTATTCCATTAAAGTGGATTCAATGACTTATCATAATAAGATAGGAACGCGGGTCGTAGTTATATATGAACTTCGTGAACCAGCGCATGCAAAAATTAATCAAGCTTGGGGGTATTGGATAATTCCTGAGGAATTGGCTTGGTCTTTTGGCGCATTTGTAGTGTTACTTGGCGTTGCTTATGCAACCACACATCGGCCACATCCCAATGCCATTGCGGAGCAATTAAAAGGAACAGATGCACCTAAGAAAAAATATGATTAGTTGAAAAAATATTGAAAAAGAATCAATGTATTTTTTAAGCGCCAGAGAATAAACACCTATGTCTCGACGCTCAGATCGCTTCGCTCACAATGTTCGCTCGACATAGCATTTATTCATCTTATGCTTAAAAAAAAGTGGGTAGGGCAGTAAAGTTATCGTTTGAGTAGGCGTTTAATTTCTTTGTCAACATCACGATTTTTGATAGTTTCTCGTTTGTCAAATTCCTTTTTACCTTTTGCCAAACCAATCTCCACTTTGGCATAGCGCTTTTCATTAAAAAATATACGAAGTGGGATAATGGAAAATCCTTTTTCTTTGACCTTACCTTCAAGTTTTTCAAGTTCTCTTTTATTCAATAGCAATTTGCGATCGTGTACTTCAATGTGGTTATTTTTATTACCATGGGTATAGGCATTAATGAATAAACCCCTTACCCAAAGTTCTCCTTTGTCAAACATGCAAAAGGAATCATTAAAACTCACCTTACCTTCTCTGATCGATTTTACTTCTGTACCTAACAATACAATGCCAGCCTCATACTTGTCCTCGATGTGGAAGTTAAAATAGGCTTGCCTATTATTGAGTTCGGTTTGTTTAACAACTTTTGCCATAAAAAAATAATCCCGGTCTCGAATACTCGGGACCGGGAACAAAAGTAATATAAGTATTCTGTTTTTGAATTAGAAACTTAGATGGAAGGCCTTTTAATTTCTAAAAAGGAAGGCTACTTCAGAAAGCTTGTTTTTTAACTCCTTACGATCAATAATGAAGTCTAAAAATCCATGTTCTAATAAAAATTCACTTCTTTGAAAGCCAGGAGGTAAATCTTTTTTTATGGTTTCCTTAATGACCCTAGGGCCTGCAAAACCAATTAAAGCGCCAGGTTCCGCAATATTAATATCGCCCAACATGCCAAAGCTTGCTGAAATTCCACCAAAAGTAGGGTCGGTTAATAAGGAGATGAATGGTAGTTTTGCATCACTTAATTGGGATAATTTACCACTTGTTTTTGCTAATTGCATTAAACTAAACGCACTTTCCATCATACGTGCGCCACCACTTTTACTAATTACTAAAAAAGGATGCTTATGTTGTATACAATAATCAACAGCACGACTAAACTTTTCGCCCATGACACTACCTAAGGATCCGCCAATAAATTCAAAGTCCATACAAGCAACCACCATAGATTCGTCGTTTACTTTTCCAACAGCAACACGCATGGAATCCTTTAAGTCTGTTTTTGCATGAATTTCATCCAATCTTTTTTGATAATTCTTTAAATCAGTAAAATTCAAAGCATCTTTACTTTTGATATTGTCAAACAATTCAGTGAATTCCGCATTGTTAAATAAAATGTCAAAATATTCATCACTCCCAATTCGGTGGTGAAAATTACACTTGGTACAAATAAATAAATTTTCCTTTAGTTCGGAGCTAGTGCATATATGATTACAGGAGGGGCATTTTGTCCACAATCCCTCAGGCGTCTCTTTTTTATCGGCTGTGGAAGTAGTAATCCCTTTTCTTATTCTTTTAAACCATCTGGATTTACTAGCATCATTGCCAATAGTTTCCTCGCCAGTTAGGTTTACTTCAATATCTTCTTCTCTATTTTTCATTAGCATCGATTTAAAATAATATACACGGGCTATAATAGCTGCTATGTTTATGCAATCGGTTTCGTTATTATGAAGTTATAAAAAAATAAACAGCCACCTAATTTTGGATTAGTATGGCTGTGTTAAAATTTTGTTTAAGCGTTACGGTTAATGCAGTTTAAGTCGTTAAATGCAATTTCAAGACGTGAAATAAAGGATTCTTCCCCTTTTCTTAACCATACTCTAGGATCGTAAAACTTTTTATTGGGTTTGTCTGATCCATCAGGATTTCCTAATTGGGTTTGTAGGTAGGCTTCATTCTTTATATAATATTTCAAAATACCTTCCCAGAAAGCCCATTGCAAATCGGTATCTAAATTCATCTTAATTGCACCATATCCAATCGCTTCTCTAATTTGATTTTGTGGAGAACCAGAACCGCCATGGAAAACAAAGAAAACAGGTTTTGTATCTGTCTTTAAATGGTTTTGAATATATACCTGACTATTGTTTAAAATATCGGGTCTCAATTCAACATTGCCTGGACTATAAACACCATGTACATTGCCAAAAGCTGCGGCAACAGTAAACATGTTGCTGATTTTACTTAATTCAGTATATGCGTATGCAACGTGTTCTGGTTGCGTATATAATTTGTCATTTTCAACTCCGCTATTATCAACCCCATCTTCTTCACCACCCGTTACCCCTAATTCAATTTCAATACTCATACCCAACGGTGCCATTCTTTTAAAGAAGGTAGCAGAGGTTTGAATGTTTTCTTCCAAAGACTCTTCAGATAAATCCAACATGTGTGAACTAAACAAAGGTTGTCCTTTTTCCTTATTGTATTGTTCCCCTGCGTCAATGAGTGCACTGATCCAAGGAAGCCATTTTTTTGATGCGTGATCCGTATGTAATACGACAGGAACATTATAAAATTTAGCAACTTGGTGCACGTGTAAAGCTCCTGCAATTGCACCTTGAATATTTGCTTGCAAATTATCGTTCGGCATGCCTTTGCCAGCGATGAATTGTGCACCTCCGTTTGAAAATTGTATAATGATAGGAGAATTCACCTTTGCAGCTGTTTCGATAGCAGCATTAATGGTATCTGTGCCTGTTGTGTTTACTGCTGGAATTGCAAAATTGTTGGCTTTAGCATCGTTGTATAATGCTTCTAATTCTTTGCCAAATAAAACGCCAGAAGGGTACTTACTCATAGTTTACATATTGAGTGGCAAATATACAAATTCTTGTCCAAACAAGGGTTAGTCTAATAGGGGAAAGCGGTTATAAAAAGCCCTTGCTTTTCATCCATTCGTCATTATATACTTTGCCCACATATCTACTGCCATGATCATGAAAAATACAAACAACAATATCGGTGGGTTTAAGCTTATCTTTTAATTGTAGTAAACCTTGTAAGCAACTTCCTGCACTATAGCCACAAAAAAGACCTTCTTCTTTGGCCAATCGTCGTGTCATCAGAGCACCGTCCTTATCCGTTACTTGTTCAAAATGATTAATGACGGACATGTCATAATTTTCAGGTATAAAATCTTCTCCAAATCCTTCTGCAATATAAGGGGCTACTTTACTATGATCAATTTCTCCAGTATTAAAATAATGTGTTAGTAGTGATCCAACAGGATCAATCGCCCAAACTTGAATGCTCGGATTTTTTTCTTTTAAAAATTTTGCAATACCTGTAATCGTTCCGCCTGTTCCAGCAGTACAAACTAAATGGGTAATTTTTCCTTCCGTTTGTTCCCAAATTTCCGGACCCGTACTTTCATAGTGTGCTAGGCGATTCGCTAAATTATCATATTGATTTACAAAAAAGGAATTTGGTATTTCGTCAGCTAACTTTCGTGCCACTGAATAATAACTTTTGGGATCAGTAGGTTCCACATTGGTCGGGCATACAAATACTTCAGCGCCCATCGCTCTTAAAATATCTATTTTTTCTTTGCTCTGTTTTTCAGTAGTTGTGAATATGCATTTGTAACCCTTGACAATTGCTGCTAATGCTAATCCCATTCCGGTATTACCGCTGGTACATTCGATAATGGTACCCCCTGGCTTTAATCTACCATCGGCCTCTGCCACTTCAACCATCTTTAAAGCCATCCTATCTTTTATAGAGTTTCCTGGATTAAAATAATCCACTTTGGCAAGTATGGTCGCGGGAATGGATTCGGTTATTTTATTTAAACGAATTAAAGGAGTGTTGCCAATGGTCTCTAATATATTATTTAACCACATAGGATTTTTGATCAATGTTGATCTTGTAAAATTAACGTAAAAATTAGAGAAACTAAGAGATGTTAGTAATTACTAGAGATTCGCAAAATTCGATGTGATTATATTACAGAATTTTGTAGTTACCAATTTTTCACCAAGTGCAATCATGTTGGAGAATGCTTTTGCATTACTAATTCCGTGTCCGATAATGACAGGCTTGTTGACACCTAAAACAGGGGTGCCTCCGTAGTTTTCAAAATGGAAACGTCCAAAGAAAGAATCGTTTTCCAAATTTTGATGCTTTGCAGCATCATACATGGCTTCGGCTGTTTTAAGAATGACGTTACCCGTAAATCCATCACAAACAATTACATCTGCTTTGTCATTAAAAACATCTCTGCCTTCTACATTGCCAATAAATCGAATTGCTGTATTATCTTTCAACAAAGGGTAGGTAGCTTGCGCTAATGCATTTCCTTTACCTTCCTCTTCGCCCATGTTTAATAATGCAACCGATGGATCGGGAATATTTAAAATATGCTTAGCATATAAATTGCCTAAAATACCAAATTGATTTAATTGTTCAGGTTTGCAATCTGCGTTCAAACCTACATCCACTAATATACCTGTTTGTCCATTTAGTTTAGGAAGTAAGGTGGCAATGGTGGGCCTTAAGACACCACTAATTGGCTTGATACTAAACATAGCACCTACTAACATGGCGCCAGTGTTTCCCGCACTTAAGAATGCATCTATTTCACCGGTTGCCAATAGTTTAAATCCAATCGCAATGGAGGAGTTCGGTTTTTCTTTTAAAGCCTTTGTGGGATGTTCATGATACCCAATTACTTCTGGGGCATGTACTAAATGCAAAAATGGTGACGAAAAACCATGTTCCTGAAATAATTGTTTCAGTTGTGTTTCGTCACCAATGCAAAATATGTTGTTATCGGAATTGGTAAGATACTGTTTTACGCCTTTTACAGCTTCTAGTGGTGCAAAATCACCACCCATCATATCAATACCGATATTCATTAAATTTTATTTGAATTACGCTTTAAGTGGCGCTTTTTCAGATACTAATTTACCCTTGTAGTATAATTTACCTTCTTGAACGTGCGCGCGATGACGAACATGGATTTCACCAGTTGTGCCATCTTTGCTTAAGGTAACTTCTTGCGCTACGTAGTGAGTTCTTCTTTTAGCACTTCTTTGTTGTGAGTGTCTGCGTTTAGGATTAGGCATCTCTTATGTTTTAATTAGTTTATATTTATTTTACTTTTCTACTTTCTTTGTTCCTTTTGGTTCTCTTTACTTTTTTGTTTTCTATTTTATTCCCCCAAGTCCTTGAACTTATCTAAATCTTTCCAAATTTTATTGTTTGGAATTTCATTTGGGTTTGATCTAAACTTTTGCAACTGATCCAGTATTTCTTTGTTGCAAGTGGATTCTCCTTTTTCAGTTTCCTTGCAAATTTTTTGTAAGGGGATGCTCAAATTTATAAATTCAAATATCCAAGCAGCTACTGAAAAATGACTTTCATGTCGATCAATATAAAATATGTCCGGATCCTCTTCATTGCTGTTCATGGTGTCTGGGTCGTCTACTAATTTTACAATCAGATTAAACTCGTCCCATAATTGCACCGTTAGGGGATTACCACAACGATCGCATATGGTTTCCACCTTGCCATCCACATCAAAATGCAATTGCATGAAACCTTGGTTCTTCTCTAATTTGAGTTTCACCAATGTGTTACAATTTTCAAAATCCTGCGGTCCGAAACTAGTAAAGAACTTGTCCTCAATACGGTATTCTAACTCGTGTAAACCGGGAATTAAACCCACAAATGCTATTTCGTAAGCCCTGTTTTGGTTCATAACCGTACTTATAAGGGTGGCAAAGTTAGTAAAAACCAACCAAAAGACAAAGTTTATCCTAATTTTACCGCATAATAAGTTCCAAATTGAAAAGGGATAATAAAATAGTCAAATGGGGTGTAAAATGGATATGGCAAATATTAGCCATGGTGCTAGTGATTTGCACTTTTTTCCCAGATTTTGTACAATTGGCCTACACCAAGGTATTGTTTAAATGGGGTACCATGGGGTTACGGATAATCACTGGGGCTATTCCTTTTGCCATCGGAGAGTATTTGTATATATTTTTACTTATATTATTGATTTACAATATTATACAAAGTTTATATAAATTTAAAAATCAATTAAAATCATCCATTTTCACTTCAAATACGGGGTACTTAATTAGTAAAAAAATAAGTGTGCTATTTGTGATTTTTGAGCTTATCTGGGGGTTGAATTATCAGCAATCTAGCCCAGCAATGGAATTTAATCTTCAAGTTCCCAAAAGCTACTCAGTGCGAGTAATGGATTCCATGAGCCTGTCTTTGATTAACCAACTCAATAAAACAAGATCGATTATTTCAGATTCCCAATTAATGGCGGTGAAAGTGGACAGCTTGATAAAGCAGACAATTAAGCATTATGGGACCATCTCACAACAATACCCATTTTTAAGCTATGCACACCCCAATATTAAATGGGCGCAATTGCCCAAATTAGGAGATTATGTTGGGTACCTTGCTTTTTATCATCCATTGACGGGTGAGGCCATCATTAGGAATGATTTGCCGATTTTAACCCTGCCATTTACAATCAGTCATGAAATAGCCCATCAATTAGGATATGCCTCTGAAACGGAAGCCAACTTTATCGCATTTGTATTGGCTTCGAATTCAAAGGATCCAATATTTGAATATGCCATGCAGCTACAATTATTTACGTACAGTCAGGACGCGCAATTATTTATGATTGCTAAATCGGGGGACATTAAAAAATGGGAAGCAGTCGTAAAAAGGAATAAAGCACTTTTATCACCTAAGGTGTTGTCCGATCGTAAAACAATTAGGTCATTCTTTTTAGCCAGACAAAATCAACGTATTCCAGGTTCTGAAAAATTGTACGATCAATTTTTAATTTGGAACAAGCAGGCGAGTGGCATCAATAGTTATAATGATGTATTATTATGGGCGTTGGCCTATCAAAAAAAGCAACATTAAAACTTATTCTTCCACATCATACTTTCAATAGGCTTGTCTGGTTGGCCGCTATATTTGGCATTTGCTTTTTGATTATAGCTCACTTCAATTTCACCATCCACTGGGAAATAAATAAGTTGTCCTATAGGCATGCCTTTGTATATTTTCACAGGTTGCTTTACTGAAATTTCAAGCGTCCAGTTCCCACAAAATCCAACATCACCTTTTCCTGCGGTGGCATGAATATCAATTCCTAATCGGCCGGTAGATGATTTGCCTTCTAAAAATGGAACATGTGCGTGCGTCTCGGTGTATTCCAAGGTCACACCTAAATAAAATCCACTAGGCTCTAACACATAGCCTTCATCTGGAATTTCAAAATAGGTAATGGTATTGTGCGCTTTTGCGTCCAAAACATTATTGTCATAAGTAGCCAACCACTTTCCTAAATGCACGTCATAGCTATTGCTGCCTAAATCTTTTCTATCGTAAGGTGTTATTTTTATCGTTCCTTTTTCAATCTCTTCTAAAATGCGCTTATCAGATAAAATCATCTTTGTGTATTTATGTTTAATTTAGCGGAATGAACCGCGGTGCAATCTAACTCAAAGCTTTTTTTTATGCCTTTCTTTTATCAACAAAATATCAACGACACTTCCCATTTAGCCATTTGGGCGATACGGGAGCCGCTTTCGTTTTTTGAGGAAGGCATGCAACTACCCATTCCAATACAAAATGAAGAAAGGCGCATCCAGCATTTGGCGGTGCGATTGCTGTTCAAATTAATGATGCCCGAAATTGATTTGGCTGATTTGATTCTGGCAGATAATGGGAAACCTTATTTAAAAGGCGTGCCGTTTCATTTTTCATTTTCACATTGTAAAGGATATGCCGCCTGTGCCGTTTGCGACCATAGTCCAATAGGCATTGATATTGAAATAATTCATCCAAGGATATTGAAGGTGGCGCACAAATTTTTGAATGACAAAGAAAAAGATTTATTGGTGGGGTTGACCGAAGATGCAACCTTGCAGCAACTTGCATTTTTTTGGGCAGCCAAAGAAGCCATGTACAAGCAGTATGAACAATTGGGTATTGATTTTAGCAGGGACTTTTATATTCCTACTTTAACTACAAATAAGCAGGGGCGTATGTCGGCTTTTGTATTACACAAAGAAGCAAATAAAGAAGTAAACCTAGATTATCATTATGGAGATGACTATGTTTCGGTTACTTGCTATGCAAATTAATTAGTGTTGTAATTATTTTAAATATTTACGCTTGACTCCGAGTGGGTGCTTACTCAAAGCCAAATTTCATTTGCTTTGAGGTTCTCGGAGATTAGCTCACTTCGTTCGCTTGACTCCGAGTGGGTGCGTACCCAAAGCCTTTAAAAAAATAACGTTTCACGTGATTTTTTGCTTTTGTATGCCTTCGCAGTTACGCAAGCAAGCTTGTGACCTGCTCTCGCATACAAAAGCCTATTCAACTTTGTTGAATAGGCTTTGTGCGGAAGAGGAGACTCGAACTCCCACGCCCGGTTTATGAGCGCTACCACCTCAAGGTAGTGCGTCTACCAATTTCGCCACCTCCGCTTGTGTTTTACAAAAATAGTTAAAAAAAATGAGCCTCCGTTGGGAGGCTCATTTAATATAGTTCGAAATATTGGATTATAAACCTGCCAATACTTCATTCGCAGAACGAATATAGTCGTCATTTTTTGCATCGGTCGCTAACTTAATACAAGTATTTGCACTTTCTTTAGCACCTGCCTTATCACCCAACGCTTTTTGCGCTTTACCTTTTAATAAAAACAACCAATATGCTTTTGCATTTGTTTCAATTGCTTTATTAACATTTGCTAAAGCTTTTGCATAATCTTTATCCATGTCGAAATAAAAATTAGCCGCAGCTGAATAAGCATTTGAATTTACAGTAGAAGCTGCAAGTGTCGCTTCAACTTGTTTGCGAATGGTTGATTTAATATCTGTAGATACAGGTATATTAACTAGGACTTTGCCCCATTTCAAACCAATCGTAGCCGTTTCAGGCGTTATGTTTCCAACACCAATTGAAAATGTTTCTGTGGTGTTGCTTGTCAATTCAGGCTTAACAGTTAATCTTACCACATCTTCTGCTTCTTTGTATTCAAAGCTTCCCCAGCCTTTTGAATTTGTGTTGAAGATAATGGTCCACTCTTTTTCACCTGGGATGGTAAATAAACCATAGGCACCAGCTGGTAATACTTTACCACCAATTGTTACTGCATCAGAAAAAGTAACTTTTGTTGCGCCATTTGCACCCGTGCGCCAAACTTGCCCAAAAGGAGCAAGTAAAGTTCCTTTACCAAAAACAGCGCGTCCTTTTAAACTTGGTCTTGAATATACAATTTCAATTTTACCTAAGCCAAAATCCTGAATTAATGTTTGTGTTGGGCTGGCAGCGGGCATTTTTACTTGTGCGCCTGCAACCAAACTCATAAAAGTCCCAATAATAAAAAGTATTTTTTTCATTGTTATAATTTTAGACAACAAACCTAGATATTTTTTAGGGAATTATAGGTTATTTTTTTGAAATGCTGGGTGGAATCGATCTAGGGTATCTCTCAAAAATTCCCTATTTAAATGGGTATATATTTCTGTAGTGGTGATGCTTTCATGGCCCAGCATTTCCTGAACTGCCCTTAAATCAGCGCCGCCTTCCACCAAATGGGTGGCAAATGAGTGCCGAAAACTATGCGGTGAAATGGACTTGGTAATGCCTGCTTTTTTAATCAAGTCTTTAATGATATAAAAAATCATGACCCGACTTAGCCCTTTGCCGCGATTATTTAAAAATAAAATATCCTCGTTGTCCTTAGCAGGTGTTTGATGCACGCGAATGGTATCCTTATATAGCTTAATGAATTTAATAGCATCAGAACCAATAGGAACTAATCTTTCTTTATCGCCTTTGCCTATTACTCTTATAAAGCCAACATCTAGGTATAGGCAGGAAATTTTTAAATTGATGGCTTCCGTTACCCTTAATCCTGAACTATACATAGTTTCTAAAATTGCTTTATTGCGACCGCCTTCTGGTTTACTCAAATCTATTTGCGCAATTACTTGTTCAATTTCTTCAAAGCTTAATACATCAGGAAGTTTTCTTCTGGTTTTTGGGGAGGGGAGTAAGGTGGTCGGGTTAATGGTACAAATTTGTTCCAATAAGCAATATTTAAAAAAAGATTTGATTCCAGAAATTATTCTAGCCTGTGAGGTGGGCGCCATCTCCATTTCACCAATACATTGCATAAAGGATTGCAAATGTTGTAAGGTAACATCTGAAGGACTTACAGGGGCGTTGATGGATACTAAATAGTCGGATAGTTTATCAATATCTCTTAAATATGCTTCTACCGAATGATCACTTAATGATTTTTCAAGTTGTAAAAAAGCCTTAAATCCTTTTTTATAGACAGTCCAATGCATGATACTGATATAATAGATTTGATAGTTAAGTTATAATGATTTTATTTCGCGTCTGATTCCATTTCACATTAAACATTATATGAAAGTAAATTTAAGGTCATTTAAGCAGAAAGTAAGACACAACGGTAAACAATTAAAATCTTTTTTAACTAAAACAAGTAAGCATAATTCAAAAGCATGGGAAGCGAGTGCTGAGAAAATGAATAAAGAAGTTTGGCAGGAGGTAGATTGTTTAAGCTGTGCAAATTGTTGTAAAACAATGACACCTACATTTACACCTACGGATATAAAAAGAATTTCAGCGCATTTAAATACAACACCAAAGGAGTTTAAAGAAAAGTGGCTTCATTATGATAAGAAAGATAATGATTGGTTGAATAAATTAAATCCATGTCAATTTTTGAATTTGAAAACGCATAAGTGTGATATCTATGAAGTGCGTCCCGCCGATTGTGCCGGTTTTCCACATCTAACCAAAAAGAAAATGCCGGATTATGTGCATGTGCACAAACAAAATGTGGAGTTATGTCCTGCCACTTATAAGATGGTGGAGAAGATGCAAGCCTTGCTACAATAATTTTTCCATTATTGTCGGCCTTTAAACTCATTCATGGTGGCGTGCATGCCAAACCATTTACCTACAATGATATCAAACCATCGCGCAGGTAATATACCTTTGACGAAATAAACCCAATTTACAATCCCAGGCATACGAACATAAAGCCGATCATTTTCAATACCCCTAATTATTTTATTGACTGCATTTTGGGGTTTCACAATAGGGACAATATTACTTTTGACACCTTCAAACATACCTGTACTAATAAAGAAAGGAGTCACAGTTGTAATTTTTACATTTGTTTTTTCTTTTTCCATTTCAAGTCGCAAGGAATCGCTCCAGCCAATCACCGCAAATTTACTTGCCACATACACACTCAATTTTGGATTACTCACCATGCCAGCAGCAGAAGCAATATTAACAATATGCCCTTGTTTTGTATGCATCATGTCACCTAAAAATTCTTTAGTGATATGCATCAACGCATTACAGTTGATGCCGATGGTTTTGTCAATATCCTCATGTGTATGATCAATAAAATATTTTCCAACGACAATGCCGGCATTATTAATTAGTATATCAATTTTGCCCACTTCTTTTTTTACCAGGGCGGCCGTATTTATTACTTGCGCAGCATTCATAACATCCACTAAATAGATAAAAACTTCGTAACCCATTTTTTTAAATTCCAATGCGGTTGATTGAAGTAGGGTTTCATTAAAATCCCAGATAACCAAAGTGGAAAGCCCTTTTTGTAATAATTGCAATCCCATTAACTTTCCAATACCTGAAGCGCCGCCTGTAATCAGTGCTTTATTTGATTTAATCTTGCTCATAAAATAAATTTTGGGTAGGCGCGATAATGTTACTACAATTTAAGATTTAAAACCTAAGAAAAAAAATCAAAAATAAACATCGGTTATAAATAGTAAATCCCACTCCTTTGAAGGAGTCAGCAATAATGCAGCAACATCAAATTGTATATATTTCCACTGCGGATATTCATATTGGTAATGCGCTGCCGCATTTTTTAAAAACTGCATTTTTTTTGCAGTGATTGCTTGCTCAGGAAAGCCAAATTGGTTATCTGTTCTGGTTTTAACTTCAACAATATGGAGTATCCCATCTTTAAATGCGATAATATCAATTTCAAGATGTTTATAGCGCCAATTTCTATGTAAAATTTCAAATCCGTTTTGGGTTAGGTATTGTGCGGTTATGTTTTCGCCCAAAAACCCAGTATCTTTGTTGTTCATAACAATCGAGTATTAAGCGTAAACCTATCGGAAAATATTACATGCAAAAAGCGTATAAATTACAAGGAAAGCATCGGCATTATGATTGGGGAGGCACCCAATTTATTCCTGCTTTAATGGGAGTGGATAATCCAAATAATGAACCTTATGCGGAATATTGGATGGGGGTGCATCCTGCTGCGGTTGCCGAAATTACAACGGAGCAGGGTGTTGTACTATTAGATAAAATGTTAGCCGATGAGGGGAAAATGCTATTGGGAGAAAAAACGCTAGCAAATTTTGGGGCACTACCTTATTTATATAAAGTGTTAGATGTGGCTAATATGCTAAGCATTCAAGCGCATCCAAACAAACAAAATGCCATATTAGGGTATGAAAAGGAGGAGGCAGCTGGCATTGATTTGAATGCACCGGTAAGAAATTATAAAGACAAAAACCACAAACCGGAAGTGATGGTGGCCTTGAGTGATTTTTGGTTATTACATGGATTTTTAGCACCTGAATTACTTGAAGCAAGATTAAAGCAGTTTTTTTATTTTAATCCATTACAAGGTCATTTTAGAGGGGTAGATTATGAAGGGCTGTATCGTTTTTTCATGCAGCTTTCAACAGAGGATGCTGATTTTATTTTAAAGCCATTAATGATGGATGCAGTGAGTTCCGTAAAAAGTGGATCAGTAGATAAATCACATCCACATTGGTGGGCGAATAAATATTATAATGGTCAAGTACCAGATAAAAATATTGACAAAGGCATTTTTTCCATCTATATTTTAAACATTGTACAAGTAGCTAAATACGAGGGTGTTTTTCAAGGCGCGGGATTATTACATGCTTATTTGGAAGGACAGAATATCGAGTTGATGGCAAATAGTGACAATGTATTAAGGGGAGGATTAACCACCAAACATGTAGATGTTAATGAGCTTATTCAACAGGTTAAATTTATTCCGACCTATCCCAATGTTTTAAAAGGGGAAGCGTTGAATGAATATGAAACTGCTTATGCATGTCCAGTTCCTGATTTTGGTTTAACAAAAATCACCCTGATCAAGGGAAAATCTTACACAATTGATACCAGCGGATTAGAAATGCTATTGTTGTACCAAGGCGAAATTCAGCTCGATAAGCTCTTATTAAATGCAGGTGAAGTGGCTATGTTGCCTGCAGGACAATCGGTTGTATTGACTGCCTATAGCGATTCTGTATTATTTAAGGCATTTGTCCCATAAGGTTATTCACATTTGAGGAAAATGTAAATTCTGCAATGTTAATTTGAATCCTTATTTTTGAAATCCTAACTCAATTAAATCATAATTGGTAAAGGATAAACCCATAGAAAAACAACAACGATGAAGTTAAATAAACAAATAATTATTGCCTTAGTGATCATGATTGCAACAAGTGCTTTATATCGTGTAATGCCAGGACGTCCTTATGGTTTTGCACCACAAATTGCAATTGCATTATTTGGAGGATCTTTGTTTTCTAAACAAAAACAATATGCATTTTTGTTGCCTATCTTATCTATGTTTATTTCAGATTTGTTGTACCAAGTATTATTCATTTACCATTTGTCACCAATGGAAGGTTTTTATAGCGGTCAATTATTAAATTATGTTTTAATTGCAGGTACTGCAGTATTTGGTTTTGGATTACAAAACAATAAAGTTTCAAAATTCGTTGTTGGCTTTTTAGCTGCACCTACTGTATATTTTTTAGTGTCTAATTTTTTAGTTTGGGCGCAAGGGGGTGGGTATCATCATGCATTAAATATGACCGGACTCGTACAAACAATGCTGGATGGTTTGCCATTCTATCCATATAGTGTTGCGGGTACTTTAGTATTCGGTGGCGTTTTATTTGGCAGCTTCCGTTTAATAGTGCCACAATTTAAAACGGTATAATTCGGAACTTTAACTTTGTAAGTTTCCAAATTCAATGTGAATTTTCTTACTAAGGTAGTTGGTGATTTTCCTGTGTCTTAAATCAACTACATTTAAGCTTGCACTGCTTCAAATGCAGCATCAATTTCCCAAGGACCGTTATCGGCAGCCTGGGTCGCTAATTCGTCACAACGATTGTTGAAAGGGTTGTTGGCATGTCCTTTTACCCAATGAAATTTAATCGTAAATGGGCCCGCAATTTTATGGTATTGTAACCACAAATCTTTGTTTTTTTTACCTCCTTTAAAGTCGGTTTTGATCCAATTGTCCAACCACTTTTTTTCCACCGATTCCACAACGTATTTGCTATCTGTATAAATGTGAATGGGCAATTCTCTTTTTTTAATAGAAAGTAGGGCTTTGATTACCCCTAATAACTCCATGCGATTGTTGGTGGTTTTACGGTAGGCACCTGAAAGTTCTTTCATTTTCTCTCCCCAAATCAAGAGTGCCCCATAACCCCCAGGTCCTGGATTTCCCCTGGAGGAACCATCTGTATATATTACAATTTTATCCATTTATATGCGCTAAGGGCTTGATAATAAGCAATATACCAATATTTGTGCTTGATGATTCAAATTATATGAAGTTTTTACTTTAATGTGTTCGTTTTACACACTATTTTTTTATCTTTATGCCGCTTGATACAAATTAAGACCAAACGATTGAATTGCAAAATAGATTGATATGCAGCCTGTGGAATATGACAAGTCGGATTTGAAAATAACTTTAGACAATATTAGTGCTTTAAAGAAGGTTAGTTTTCATTTAAAATATCAAACGACCTATGGACAGGTAATATATGTTTATGGGGATCATCCACTATTAGGGGATAATTTGATTGAAAAGGCCATTCCGCTTAAATTTTTAAACGATTCTTATTGGGGTTTACATTTGGATTTTAGTGATTATCAAGCATTTGATAAAATCACTTACCATTATTTCATTTTAAATCCAGATGGAACTAGGGTTTATGATTGGGGAAATGATAAGGTATTTAATCCTAATAGGGTAACCACTAGCAGTTTGGTATTAATGGATGCCTGGAATTACACAGGTTATATAGAGAATGTTTTTTATACAGAGCCATTTATTAATGTATTAATACCACCTACATTAAAACAAAAGCCATCCAATGGTATTCAAAAAAATACCACACATATTTTTAGAGTTAAGGCGCCATTAATTGAAACAAATCAAACTTTGTGTATTGTTGGGGCTTCCAAGGAATTAGGAAAATGGGAGGTGAAAAATCCAATTTTGCTTACTAAAATTATGGAAGCTCCTTATTTTGAAGTAAGTATGGATTTAGAGAAGGCAGCATTTCCATTTGAATATAAGTATGGCGTTTTTGATATTTCGAAAAATGAATTTGTTTGTTTTGAAGATGGAACAAATAGGGTTTTGCCAAAATCAATTACAAAAGATCAGTTGGCGATTATTAATGATGGATTTGCGCAATTATCAAATACACAATGGAAAGGAACGGGCGTTGCAATTCCTGTTTTTTCATTACGTTCAAATCAAAGTGCGGGTATTGGAGAGTTTTCTGATTTAAAATATTTAGTGGATTGGTCTAAGAAAATTGGGTTAAAACTAATTCAACTTTTGCCATTGAACGATACTACTGCGACTCATTCTTGGTTGGATTCTTATCCTTATGCAGCCATTTCTGCTTTTGCTTTACATCCCATGTATTTAAGGTTACAAGAAGTGATTAAAAAAGACCAAACTAATTTAATTGCACCTTTTCAAAAACAAATGGATGCATTAAATGCAATGCCTGAGATTGATTATGATGGGGTGATGCAATTAAAATGGCAATTGCTAAAATTAATTTATGAAGAGAATGGGAAGAAGGATTTAGCTACTGCTGGATTTAAAAAGTTTTTTAAACAAAATGAACACTGGTTGGTTTCTTATAGTGCATTTTCATATTTAAGAGATTTGCATGGGACTGTCGATTTTAATTCTTGGCCAACGTATTCAAAATTCGATCAAAAAGAAGTTGATCAATTAACTGGGTCAAAATCTAAAACTTATCATGATATTGCTTTTTACTATTTTGTACAATACCATTTGCATGTACAATTGAGTGAGAGTGCAAAATATGCCCATGAAAATGGGGTCGTATTAAAAGGTGATATCCCTATTGGTGTTTACCGTTACGGTGCTGATGCATGGCAACATCCTGATTTATTTCATATGGATATGCAAGCAGGTGCACCACCAGATGATTTTGCAGTAAAAGGACAAAACTGGGGATTCCCAACTTATAATTGGGAAGTAATGGCATCCAATGATTATAGTTGGTGGAAATTACGCTTTGAGCAAATGAGTTTTTATTTTGATGCATTTAGGATTGATCATATTCTTGGTTTTTTTAGAATTTGGAGTATTCCAATGGATCAAGTAGAGGGTATCATGGGGAGGTTTGTGCCGGCAATACCAATTGCGCAGCAGGAGCTAGATAAAAAAGGTATTTCAGCTGATATGGATAGATATACCAAACCATTGATTAATGAAGCTGTTTTGTTTACCTATTTTGGTTATGATAATGATTATGCAAAGCAACATTTTGTAAATGCGTTGCATGATGGGAAGTATGAACTTTCCTCAAATTTTTTAACGCAAAGATCAGTCGAAGCATATTTTAAAACTTTGCCCAATGATGAGTGGCATTTGAAAATGCAACAAGGGTTATATAATTTAATAAGCAATGTGATATTGTTCAAAGGGGATGAACCACATGCCTATCATTTTAGATTTAATATGGAGGGGACTTTGTCCTTTCAAAATTTAGATGAAAAATCAAAGAATGCTTTACGTGATTTGTATGTAAATTATTTTTTTGTACGTCAAGATAAAGCATGGGAAAAGGAAGCTTTGAACAAATTACCGATGCTAAAAAAATCAACAAATATGTTGATTTGTGGAGAGGATTTAGGATTAGTACCCAATTGTGTGCCACATGTGTTGCGCCAATTAGGTATGTTAAGCTTGGAAGTACAGCGGATGCCTAAGGCAAGTAATAAAACATTTTTTCATCCTACTGACGCTCCTTATTTAAGTGTGGTTACGCCAAGCTCACATGACACAAGTACTATTCGCGGATGGTGGGAGGAAGATAAAAATAAAACCCAACAATTTTTTAATCATGAAATTGGGCAAAAGGGACAAGCACCTGAGTTTTGTGAACCTTGGATAAATAAAGCAATTTTAGCACAGCATTTATATTCACCCGCCATGTGGGCCATTTTTCAGTTGCAGGACTTTTTAGGCGTGGATGCTACCATTCGAAGAAATAATCCAAAAGAGGAGCAAATCAATGTGCCTGCAAATCCAAAACATTATTGGCGCTACAGAATGCATATCACCCTTGAAAACTTATTAAAACAAGATGAATTTAATAAGGAATGGAAAAAGACCATCCAATCAAGTGGACGCTAATGTTTTGTATCTTAGCAAAAAAATAGATTAGTGCAATTAGAATTTTGGGAACAGCAATTACCTTTTGAGTATCCTTTCACCATTTCAAATGGTCGGACTAAAACACATCAGCATAGCTTAATGGTTAAATTGTCTTTAGGCAATTGGGTAGGCTATGGAGAAGCGCCAGCCATTGTATATTATAATGTAACTGTGCAAGGGATGATGGAACAGTTAGAAAAGCAAAGAAAACTTATTGAAAAATTTTCCTTAATTGATCCTGAAAGATTTTGGCATTTCTTACATCACTTATTTCCCCAGGATCCATTTTTAGTATGTGCTTTAGATATGGCAGGTTGGGATTTGTTTGGACAAATGAAAAAGCAACCCCTTCATGAAATGTGGCATACTACTTGGGATAATAGCACGCCAACACCCATCTGTGATTATACTTTAGGAATAGATCCAATTGAAAAGATGGTGGAAAAAATGAATGCGCATTCTTGGCCAATATATAAAGTGAAAGTGGGTACTGATTACGATATTGAAATGTTAACTGAATTACGAAAACATACTACTGCACCTTTGCGCGTAGATGCCAATGCGGGTTGGACTGTAGAAGAAGCCCTGGTTAAAATACCTGCATTTGCAAAATTAGGTGTTGAATTAATAGAGCAACCTTTGGCCAAAGATAATTGGGAAGGTATGGCGGAATTAAAAAAGCATTCAGTACTTCCTTTATTTGCAGATGAAAGTTGTGTGTTTGAAAAGGATGTCGCCACTTGTGCAAATTATTTTCATGGTATCAATATTAAGTTAACCAAATGTAGTGGACCAACACCGGCATTAAGAATGATCAAGGAGGCTAAAGGGTTGGGAT
>CAJBLA010000207.1 GCA_903953815.1 uncultured Bacteroidota bacterium
GACTATTTTACTGCTTGGGTTTATTGGCGTGATCAATAATTCTGTCATTGGTCAATCAAATAATGTAGGTACTTGGTTTGTTTATTTTGGCAATCAAAAAATAAATGACAAGTGGAATATACAATCTGATTTCCAGTATCGAGATTATCGATTTTTGGGTCAAAGGAACCAATTTTTAGCTAGGGCTGGTCTTGGTTATAATTTAAAACCACAAAATCATAATTTGCTTTTAGGCTATGCCTATATAGCCACTGACGCTTATGATGAATTTGATAATAATACAAGTACAAAAATTGAACATAGAATTTATCAACAGTATTTGTATAAAAATAAGGTAGGATCAAATTCCTTAACGCATCGATTCCGATTGGAGGAACGGTTTTTTCCAAATGAATTCGGTTTAAGAGCAAGATATTTTATTTCATTACAAAAGCCTTTGGGAAGTAAAACTATCGCTAAAGGCAATACATACCTTTCTGCATATAATGAATTATTTGTCGATATAAAAGATCCAAAATTTGATCGAAACCGTTTGTATGGCGGTCTCGGATATGGTATAACAGAATCCTTAAGAATAGAGACTGGGTATATGATTCAAGCACAAAAAAACATTACCAGGGGGCAGCTGCAATTAATAATCGTCAACAATTTGCCTTTTAAAAAATAATTAACATGAAAACATTAACCAAAGAAATGCAATCTGCGATAACGCCTTCGGTTGCATTAGAAATATTAAAAGATGGAAATAAAAGATTTGTAAGTAATCTTAAAATAAACAGAAACCTTTTACAACAAGCCAATGAGACTTCTGACGGACAGCATCCATTTGCCGTAATCCTAAGCTGTATCGATAGTAGAACCTCGGCTGAATTAATTTTTGACCAAGGTTTAGGGGATGTATTCAGCGTAAGGATAGCAGGGAATATTGTCAATGAGGACATTTTAGGCAGTATGGAGTTTGGGTGTAAAGTGGCGGGCGCTAAAATTATCGTAGTACTTGGTCATACCAAATGCGGTGCCGTTAAAGGGGCATGTGACAATGTTGCTTTGGGTAATTTAACCGGATTGATTGCTAAGATTAAACCAGCTGTGGACCAAGAATCGGTTACTTCTGAAAATAGAAATTCTAGTAATGGTGTTTTTGTTGAAAATGTAGCAGAATTAAATGTGAGTTTATCTGTAAAAAATATTTTGTTAAAAAGTCCAATCATCGCCGACATGGTGAAAAACGGTGACATTGGAATTGTTGGAGGTATTCATGATATCACCACAGGCGAAGTGAAATTTTTTGAGTAAAGGTTGATTTAGTTTAATGCATTTTAAATGCACCACGGGCCATCATTCTTGATGGCCCATTTTTGTTTAATTTGCTTTTTTAATACAATTTAAAACTAATTTATAGATATTGACTGTGGGTGTCAACGCAATTTTAGAATTCTATTTTGAAAGAAAAGTTAACCGCTCTACCCATACCATAAACACCAGATCCATGCGTTTTGTATTGTATATTGGAAATGTTTATTAAACTTGTATTTAAACTTATGTTTTTTACTTCCCATCCTGCATCAATATTAAATATATTCCATCCTGGCGTTCCTGATTTACCTATTCTATTATCGTCCTTATCTCCTTGGGCAAGCCTATCTTGTTTTCCCGCAAATTGATGCGTAATAGCCAATGATTTATTTTTTTTAACGAAGGATATTTTATTTTGACCGAATAGGGGAGGTATTCTCCTCATCGGTTCATTTTTGGTTATATTTTGTCCGTAGGTATAAGTTGCATTGGTATACCAAGTTAAAAATTTACTTAATAAATAGGTGTAATTGACTTCTGCACCATTGATATAGGAGGATTCTATATTTTTTTTATTATAAACATTATACCCATTTATCACTTTCCCATCCACCAGAACCCTTGCAATAATATCCTTTAACTTCATTTTAAATACTGCAATTGAAAAATCAATTTTATTTGAGCGGTATTTATAACCTATTTCTGTATTTAATGACTTTTCTGGTTTCAAATCATAACTTGGAATTTCATACCTAAAATCAATAATACCTAAGCTACCTAAGTCATCAATATTGGGCGCTCTATATCCAGTTGTAATGGAACCAAACAAAAAACCGTGTTGGTTAAGCTGGTAATTAAAGCCGAAATTGGATACTAAGGCAGCGGGGTTTATTGCTATATTACCTAACGTAAGTTCATTCATTTGAATATGTAAAAAATTATAACGTAGCCCTGCAACTAAATTCAATTTATTGAAATTTAAATTATGTATATTAAATAGGGAGCTGTTTTTATATATCGATCCATTGGGATACAATCCTCTTTTAAATACTTGGGTATTTAATTCACTACTTGTTTCAATGGCTTCGCTAAAAATTTGATCTTTATAATAATCAAAACCACTATTCATGGTCCAGTTTTTATTTGGCTTTGATACTATTTCTGCTGTTAAGCCAATATTTTTGACAGTATCGGCTTCATTCCTAAATATACTAGAGTTGTTTTTTTGAATAGATCGCTGTTCAATTGATCTTTGTGTAGAAGCATTTATAATTATTTCGGAGACCCATTTCTTATGACTAATATACTTGTATTTTAAATAGTTTAAATAGCGAATTTGATAATCTATATGGTTTGTTTTATAGTTTTCTAAAGCTATTTTATGATAAATAGGAATATTTTTTTGAATGGTGTTTTGACTTGAATAAATAAGTTCACTTTGGTTATTTATTTTTATTTTTGTTTTCAAATCATAATTTATTTCATCATATCCAGTAGGATTTTGTTTGCCTATATTTCCACCACCTACTAAATCCCCATATTTCTTTAAAGAAATTCCACCTATAAAATCCCATTTATTTGTAGCATATTGAATAGCAGTTCTATTTGTTTTTTCCATATCACTTGAAATAAATTTGCTCGTATTATTTAAGCTTATTTTATTCAATTCTTTCGAAGCATTTTCTTTGGTTTTTAGATGTATTACGCCACCCATTGCGTCAGATCCATATTCTACCGCACCGACACCTTTTAGTACATCAATTTTATCAACGGTAAACATATCGATAGTATTCAGGTATTGGTTGGGCCCATATCTATAAATTGCGTTATTCAGTCTTATACCATCTAATACAATAAGTGTTTGATTCCCTGTAAGGCCTCTTATAAAAGCGGAGCCCCCGCCATGGTTTGTTTTCTGAATAAAAACACCTGATACACCCATTAGGGCTTCTGGAGTTGTTCTAGCCCCTTTTTCAATTATTTGTTGATTTTTAATTGAGCTTATTACTAACGGATTTTTAGTATCTAATATTTTAATGGACCGGCTAGTAACTATAGCAGAGTCAAGATTGATAAATGAAGAATCTTCTTTTTGTGCAGAAACGTTAATTGAAAAAATAAGGGAAAGTAAAAAATAATACTTCTTCATACTTTCGCAAATTTATTATTAATTTTCTTTAATTGTTCCTGGTGTTTTTTGCCGTCAGGATTACCGTCTACACTTTATTACGCCGTCATCCCAATGGGGCTCATCAACCAAAGCCTATCACTTTGTGATAGGCTTTGTAGCCTCCTTAGGAGACAGTTTGGATGAATTTACTGGGGATGTCAGGGCTATTTTAGATACCAATATTAAAAAACTTCAATAATTGCTTGTGATTCAGATTTCATCTATTTTGACACCTATTTTTCCGATATGAGTCAAAAATCACGTTTTCTGACTTATGTTTTTATACCAAACTATAATTTAGTTTATAAATTTGTATTTTTAGGTAGTAATACTGCTTAAATTATATAAAATGTTAACAATATCATTAATTTAGTTTAAATTTATCATTAAAATGGTAGTATGCTTACTGAAAATAGAACAAAAATAAACCAATTATTGTCAACAATCCCGCAAGATGTTGTGCTACAATCTTCATGGCTAATAAATGAGGGATACAGCCTTGACTTACAAAAATATTATCGAAATAGTGGATGGTTAAAAGCGTTGGGAAATGGGGCAATGTATCGCAGTAACAACCAGCCTAGTTATGAAGGTGGTGTTTATGCATTACAAAAGCAATCAGGACTTTCAGTGCATCCTGGAGGAAGAACAGCGTTTGCACTTCAAGGCAAAGCGCATTACATTGAATTGAATACTGCTCAAATATGGTTATTTGGTGGTGAAAAAGAAAAGCTACCTACCTGGTTTAGAAAGCATAAATGGGATCAAAAGGTACATTATAAGGCAAGTTCATTTTTACCAAAGGAATTAGGTTTGACTGAATTCTCTTTAGCTGGATTTTCAATAAAAGTGTCAAGCCCAGCAAGGGCAATGATGGAGTGTTTGTATTTAGCTCCTGAAAAGTTTGATATCGTTGAATGCTATGAACTAATGGAAAACCTAAATGACCTTCGTCCCACAATAGTACAAGAATTGTTAGAAGCGTGTACATCCATAAAAGTAAAAAGGCTATTTTTATTTATGGCAGAGAAATTGAATCATAGTTGGTATAAACATTTAAATCTCTCTAAAGTTGATTTAGGAAAAGGTAAAAGAAGTCTTGTGAAGGATGGCGTATATATATCAAAATATCAAATAACAGTGCCTGAAAAGCTAGTAAGAAATGAACAATAATAATTATCATAAACAAGTAGCTTTATTAATTAGCGTTATTCCTGAAATTGCATTAGAACCTAGGTTTGCGCTGCATGGAGGTACGGCAATTAATTTGTTTGATCGTAATATGCCAAGACTTTCAGTAGATATTGACCTTACTTATATTCCAATAGAGGATAGAGAAACTTCGTTTGCTAATATTTCAGCAGCTTTAACTAATATAAAGTCTAGAATTGAAAAAAGATTGCAGGGAAGTAGCGTAGAGCATAAAATGGAACTCCATAAATTATTAGTATCCCATAACGATGCAATGATTAAAATTGAAGTAAGCCAAATTGTTAGAGGTATTCTTGGTGCAGTCACAGAAAAGATACTTTGTAAAAAAGCGCAAGACAAATTTGATACTTTCTGTTCAATAAATATTGTTTCTAATGGACAATTGTATGGCGGGAAAGTTTGTGCTGCTATGGATAGACAACACCCACGTGATATTTTTGATGTAAAACAACTGTTGCAAAGGGAGGGATTTACTGAGGAGATTAAAGAAGGCTTCTTATTTAGATTGCTTAGTTCTGATCGTTCAATACAAGATGTACTATTTCCAAATTTACAAGACCAGCGTTTGGCAATGACTAATCAATTTGCGGGCATGTCCGATGAGCAGTTTACTTATGAGGAATATGAGTTTGTAAGAGAGATGATGGTTAAAACTGTGCAAGCGTCAATAACTGAGGAAGATAAATTATTTATCCTTGGCTTTAAAAATAGTATTCCCGATTGGTCAATCTATAATTTTGAGGCATATCCTTCTATCAAATGGAAGCTGCAAAATTTGGAGAAAATAAAAACTACTAATCGAGCAAAGCACAAAGAGCTATATGATAGTTTGAAAAGGAAGTTGGATACTATTAACCTATAAAAACAAAAACCAACCCTTTTGGGTCGGTTTTTTTTATTTTCTAAAACTATTATTATTTTAGAAAATAACACTTTGTAGCCTCCTTATGAGCTAATTTGGAGAACTTTTCTGCTGATGTGAGGGCGATTTCAGAGGTTAATTTCTAAATGAATCAAAC
>CAJBLA010000208.1 GCA_903953815.1 uncultured Bacteroidota bacterium
CATGATGTATCTTCTCCGCGTCCTTATTCTCGAATCCATTTGGTGAGTGGCACTAAAGGTGCAGCACAAAAATATCCTGGTCCAGAGCGTATTGCATTAGGACACGCCTGGATGAAAGAAGAAGAATTGAACGGTATGAGAGAAAAATATACACCGCCGATTGTAAAACATATCGGAGAAATTGCAAAAAATATTGGCGGTCATGGTGGAATGGACTTTATCATGGACTGGAGATTAATTGATTGTTTACGCAACGGCTTACCATTGGATCAGGATGTATACGATGCTGCATCATGGAGTGCTGTATTCCCGTTGAGTGGTAATTCTGTTGGACAAAGATCAAAAACAATCGATGTTCCTGATTTCACCAGGGGTGGCTGGAAAATAAATAAGCCGCATGATATGACATTAAATGGTGGTGGAAATACAGGCGTAAGAGCTGTTGTAAAATAAAATACTATGTCTCTTTCCTATAATTATAATTATCCTGGCATTGATGATTTAATAAAAAAAGCAAAATCAAAAATTCCAAAATTTGCTTTTGAATATCTAGATGGCGGATGTAATGAGGATATTAATTTATACAAGAATACCCAGGAATTAAGAGCGGTAGAATTAAAACCGTATTATTTAAGAAAGCATATTGAAGCCAAATTAGAGACTAATTTGTTTGGACATGTGTATGATGCGCCATTTGGAATTTCTCCCATCGGATTACAGGGTTTGGTTTGGCCGAATGCTCCTGAAATTTTAGCGAAGGCGGCATGCAAGCACAATATCCCTTTTATATTAAGTACGGTTTCGACTAGTAATATTGAAAAAATAAGTTCACTAACCGAAGGGCGTGCTTGGTTTCAATTATATCATCCTGCTGAAAATGAGATTAGAGATAAAATAATAAAACGATTACAAGAAGTTGCTTGTCCAGTATTAGTTATTTTAAGTGATGTCCCTACTTTTGGTTATCGACCAAGAGATATTAGAAATGGTTTGGCAATGCCCCCGCGCATGACACTTAAAAATATATTGCAAATCATGGGAAGGCCGGAGTGGGCGCTGAAAACTTTGTATCATGGTCAACCATCCTTTCAAACGATGAAGCCTTATATGCCCAAGGATTTAAACATGAAACAATTGGGACAGTTTATGAATAAAACTTTTTCGGGTAGATTAAATGAAGAAAAAATTGCAGCTATCCGAGATCAATGGAAAGGAAAATTAGTAATTAAAGGAATTGCATCTGAAGAAGATACCGAGATGGCAATAAAATTAGGATTGGATGGTATAATCGTATCCAATCATGGCGGCAGACAATTAGATGCAGGACAATCCACTATCAAAAGTTTACATCCAATCGTAGAAAAATATAAGGGGCAAATAAAAATCATGATGGATAGTGGTATACGAACGGGTCCAGATATCGCTAGAACTATTGCATCGGGTGCCGAATTTGCATTTTTAGGCAGAAGCTTTATGTACGCAGTTGCTGCACTGGGCGATGAAGGTGG
>CAJBLA010000209.1 GCA_903953815.1 uncultured Bacteroidota bacterium
ATTTGATAAAATGATTGCTATATGAAAAAAATGTTCTTTTTTTTTCTTTTACTTACTGCTTTATTTTCGCAACAAGGTCAAGCACAAACTAAGAAAATTACTGGTAAAGTCTTTGACGAGACAGGAGCTCCTATTAATGGAGCAACCGTTGCTGTAAAAAATTCAAAGGTTGTTACGCTAAGTAACGATAAGGGAAGTTTTACACTAGATCTTCCTTCAAGTGCTACAAGAATAGTTGTCACTTTTGTAGGTATGGAAACAACCGAATTGAACGTATCCAATAGAACTAATGTAACTGTTTCTTTAAGATCTATTGCTTCAGCATTAGCCGACGTGGTAGTAATTGGTTATGGCACAGTGAAGAAATCTGATTTAACAGGTTCTGCCCAAAGATTAAATAGAGAGGATATTATGCGTGACAATCCAGGTAATATTTTGCAAGCGATGCAAGGTAAATTAGCGGGTGTAAATGTTACGCAAAATGATGGTGCTCCTGGCGCTGGACTAAGCATTAGGGTTCGTGGATCTAACTCATTTTTGGGTGGTACAGAACCTTTGTATGTAATAGATGGAGTGCCTTTTAATAATAGTAGTAGTGGAACAACGCCTGAGTCTCTGGGTGGAGATGAAAAGCAAACACTTAATGCATTGGCTTTTTTAAATCCAAATGATATTGAGTCTATAGACGTATTAAAAGACGCATCCGCCACTGCCATTTATGGTTCTCGTGGCGCCAATGGTGTTGTATTAATTACTACTAGAAAAGGCAAAGTAGGCAAAGACAAAGTAGAGTTAAATATAACAGTTGGTATGGCAGAGGTTTCTAAAAGAATTCGTATGCTATCGCCATTAGAATATGCGAATTTTCAAAATATTTCTTACCAGAATTCCAATAAATATGATGGTACAAATTATTCTTTGTTGTATCCGACGCTTTCTTTGTATGAATCGGATAACAACAATTGGCAGGATAAAATATTTACAAAGGCATTAACGCAACAATATAGCTTAAATGTATCTGGCGCCTCTGAAGCAGGTAGCCATAACTTAACATTTGGCTATGTAGACCAGGAAGGCGTAATTCGTACTTCGGGCTATAAAAAAATGAATATTAGTTTTAACCTAAACAGAAACCTAGGTAAGATTTTTAAAATTGGTACCAGTACGTCAATTTCTAATTCAACAACCAAGGGTGTTAAAACCGGTACCGATAAATCAGATGCTGCAAGTGCAGGTGTGGTTCGCTCTGCGCTCACCTATCCTGCAACCATTAGTATTTTAGATGAGTATGATGGCTTAGGTGATGACTTTATCACCAACCCCTATATTTATGTAAATGATGTTTTAAACAGAGTCACTGCAACTAATATTTTTTCTTCAAACTATTTGGAAGCGACGCTGCATAAAGATTTAAAATTCAGACAAAATATTGGATTTAATTACGGCGCAAATACCCGTGATCAATACTACCCAAGAACGGTTTATGAAGGTTTTGCTTCTAAGGGTTGGGGATTAAAATCTGATAACAATTGGTCAAGTATTGTTTCTGAAAGTATCTTAACTTATAATAAGAAAATTAACAATCATAGTATTACGGCTACTGCCGCTTCTACCTTTGAACAAAATATGGGTAACTCAAAAAGAGCAGAGGCTAAAACTTTCCCAAATGATTTGTTGCAAAATGAAAACCTGCAATCTGGAGAACAAATCTTACCCATTATTACTAATAAGTACCAATCTAACTTATTGTCTGTATTAGGGCGTGTTAATTATACCTATGCTGATAAATATGTAATTTCTATTTCGCACAGAAATGACGGGTCAAGTAAATTTGGTAAAGACAATAAGTGGGCTGCTTTTTCTTCTGCAGGATTAGCATGGAAGATGCATAAAGAATCTTTTATCAATAAAATAGATCCCATTAGTGAATTAACAATTAGGGCAAGTTACGGTCAAACTGGTAATCAGGGTATAGGATCGTATGCTTCGCTTTCTAAATTGGCCATCTATAATTATACATTTAATGGAGTCGTGCAAACTGGATTAGCGGATGACGTATATTCAGGTCCAGCTAATGCCGGATTAAAATGGGAAACGACCAATGCTTACAATGCTGGATTAGACCTAGGCTTATTTAAAGGAAAAATAAATACACATGTAGATGTGTATTTAAAACAGACCAATGATTTATTGCAATATATTACTACACCTTCTTCTACTGGTTTTCAACGTCAATTGAGAAATTCTGGTTCTGTAGAAAATAAGGGTTTAGAAATTGCGTTAGATGCAATGGTGTTAAGTAATAAAGATTTTCAATGGAAAACAAATTTCAATATCTCCTTTAATAGAAATAAAATTATTTCTTTAGGTGGTGATGTAAAAGAGCAATTTGCAAGCAACATTTCTACCCGTGACGCACCATTTATTCAACGTGCTGGACTGCCAATTGGTTCATTATACGGCTACGTAGAAGACGGCTATTTTGACAATGAAGCGGAAGTAAGAAATTCATTAGTTTATAATGGCCAACCTTCAAATATCATTGGGCGCATGATTGGCGAGATCAAGTATAGGAATTTTGATAATGATCCAACTTCTATCTCTGTTAATGATCGCGTGGTAATTGGAGATGTGAATCCAGATTATACTTTCGGATTCACCAATAATTTTAAATACAAAAGTTTTGATTTAAGTATTTTTATTAATGGGGTGCAGGGAAATGATATTGTAAATATGAACAGTGTTTGGAATGCCAATATTGGTACTTCAAAAAATGTAACCTTAGCCATGTTTAATGGTGCATGGAAAGAAGGGGCAGATAATTCAAATGCCTTAGCGCCAAAGCCTATTAGACAGTTCTGGAGAACCTTGCCATTTACTAGAAGATTTATTGAAGATGGTTCCTTTGTAAGAATTAAAAATGCAACCCTTGGCTACACTTTGCCTGCAAAATTAGTTAAGGGCATTAATGCAATTAGGGTATCTGCAGGTGTAAATAATTTATACACGTTTACTAAGTATACAGGCTTTGATCCTGAAATTAATAGCTATGGAGATAATCCGGCTTTATTTGGTGTAGACTTAGGCGGTTTCCCTAATTCAAAAACCTACAACATTGCAATTAAATGCAACTTTTAAATTATTCTAAAACTAATTATATGAAAATAAATAAATCAATTAGCTGGAAAGTTATACTGCCGGTATTGTTATTTTCGACCTTCTCTTGTCAGAAGGTATTGGAAGAAAAGCCTTTGTCTTTTTTATCTCCAGAAAATTTTTATAAAAACGAGGCGGATGCTAAAGCAGCTATCAATGCAGTATATAGTACATTGTATACCTATGATTTGTATTTACAGCCTATGTGGAATTTAACCATGCTTGATGACGATCATGTATCTGGCGCCGATTGGTTTTTAGGGACGTCTGGTGCAGGAAACCCTCAAGGATATTGGGGCGTAGATGGTCCTTGGGTGGGTTGTTATTCTGTTATTTCTAGAGCCAATACCGTACTTGAAAATGTGGCTACAATTAATACCAACATTGATGCTACTATAAAAAATAGGATTTTGGGCGAAGCTTATTTCTTTAGAGGTTGGGCCTATTTTCAATTGGTTCAATTGTATGGTGGTGTGCCTATTCGTTTAAAATCATTATCATTAGATCCTAAAGCTAGTATGGCAAGGTCATCGGTGGCAGATGTTTACAAGCAAGTAATTGCAGATTTTAAAAGTGCTGAAGCAAATTTATTACCTACTTCAGATACTAAATCAGGTGAACCTGGTAGAGTAACAAGAAGTGTTGCAAAAGGATTCTTGGCAAAAACCTATTTAACAATTGCTTCAGGTGCTGCAACAGGAAATGTAAGTGTTAGGGGTGGTAAAGATAATGGAATGTATACTTACCCTAAAACTGTTGTTGCAGGACTCGAAAATATATCTTCTAAAGATTATTATATACTTGCAAGAGACAAGGCATTAGAAGTGATTGCAAGTAATGAATATTCAATGTTTGCCAATTGGACGGATATGTGGAGTAAAGCAGGAAGAAATAAGACAGAGCATATGTGGGAGTTACAAGCATTGGGTGGCAGTAGTTTTGTAAATGAACTACATAATTACATGTCATCATTTTCTACTTTTGGAAGAGGCGCTATGTGGTTTACAAACAATCATTATAATGATTATGATACCACAGACATTCGTGTATTAAAAGGGGTTGTACATAATTATGAAATGAATAATGCAGCTAGAACCAAATACTTCTATCCATCTTGGCAGTCTTATAATTACAAATTTATCAATGGGGCTACTTATGCAAACACCCCAGCCACTGATGATCGCGCCTACACCATTAAGTATAGTGATGTGGCTGATCCTACCGTATCAAGAAGCGATGCGCATTTTCCAATGATACGTTACACGGAAATGTTTTTGATTGTTGCGGAAGCAGATAATGAAATTAACAATGGCCCTACACTCCAGGCATATACTAACTTAAATACCATTCGTACAAGAGCTAAAACACAAACAGCACCTGCTAATTTAACCCGCGATGAATTTAGAAGTTTTGTACTAGCCGAAAGAGCAAGAGAATTTGTTTTTGAGGGTATAAGAAGGTATGACTTAATGCGTTGGGGCGTTTATTTACAAGTCATGAATAAAATTGGTATTGGACAAAATAATATTACTAAAGTAAGAAACACACGTAATTTATTATTGCCTATTCCTCAAAGTGAAATTAATTCAAACACCTTAATTCCTGCCAATAACCCTGGTTGGTAAAATCATTAAAATAAACTTTATGTATACAAATACTTTTAATCAAATAGCTAAGCGCATTTCAAATGGAGGCCTTTTAGTTGTTATGATGCTTGTGTTTTTTTCTTGTAAAAAAGAAAATTATACAGATTATACGCCTAAATTTAATACACTACCTCCTATCATTAATGCTGTAACCAATTTAAACAACAGAGCATTAGCATTGTCTTCAGTTGTATACGGAGACTGGATCATTATTAAGGGTCAAAACCTAGGTACTACTTTAAAAGTAGAATTTAGTACTGTTGCTGCGGCAGATTCTTTATTTAGTTCAGATGACACAACCGTAACCGTTAAAATACCCTCTAATTTACCAGACCCGGCTAATAACCCAATTACAATAACAACTAAATACGGCAAAGCGGTATATAGTATTAAAATTTTACAGCCAGCCCCTGTTATCGCTTCCTTTACGCCAGGTGCTGGTGGTGCCGGAACTGAAGTTACACTTACTGGAGATTATTTTTTAGGGGTGACAAGTGTTAAATTAAATACTACAGACTTGGCCATTGTATCTAGTTCTAAAACTCAAATAAAGGTAACCATCCCCTCCACCATTACAGGAGGCTACTTTTTTATAACAACGCCTTCTGGTACAACCAAAGCGGCTATTTCTTATGGATTAGGCTATGTGATTTTTGCCGATGCGCTTACTACTGGCTGGTCTAATACATCGTATAGCACTACCGCAACACTTACCAATACGAACAACGTGCTTCGTGGCACCAATTCAATAAAAACCAATTACAACGTTGGTTTTGGTGGTTTTAGGTTAACGAAAGCAACCCCTGCTGTTAGCACAACAGGGTATACCGCCGTTAAATTTTCTGTATATGGTAGTACCAATTCTGGCGGCTTTAAAATTAGAGTCATTATAAATGGAAGCTCAACAGCAACTTATACTTTAACCCTTCCTACCACCCTAGGAGTTTGGACACAGGTAGAAGTGCCTTTGTCTAGCCTGGGTAATCCGGCAACTATTTCTTCAATTGAATTAAAAGAATATAGCGGAAAGATTTTTGAAGTATTTTTTGACGATATTGGACTCTTTTAAATAAAAGGCTAAAGATTCATTCATACCGGGATGCCGACGAACAAAGTGAAGTCGGCCATCCTGGTATGAAAAAATTGTAACGAAGTAAAAAGTTACCCTACCACTCCCCTAACACCTTCACTGCATTCCTCGTAGTCATCTCCGCTACTTCATGCAAAGGAATATTTTTAATCTCTGCTAATTTCTTTGCCACTTCAATAATAAAAGCTGGTTCGTTTTTTTTACCACGATAAGGTACAGGCGATAAGTAAGGCGCATCCGTTTCCAATACCAACCACTCCATAGGAATATCTTTGATTGCTTCTGCAACTCCTGCATTTTTATAGGTAAGCACGCCCCCTAAACCTAAATGAAATCCCATGCCAATAATTTGCTCCGCTGATTCCTTGCTTCCACTAAAGCAATGAAAAATGCCGCGTAACCCTTTTTTAGCAAAAGGCTTTACTGCTTCGATGGTTTCACCCATGGCATTGCGCGTATGAATAACAATAGGTAAATTAAAATCTAATGCCCATTGCATTTGTGTATTAAAAGCGAGCTGCTGTTGCGATACAAAAGTTTTATCCCAATAAAAATCCAAACCAATCTCACCAATCGCAGGAAATTTTCTTTTCGACAATTGATCTGCAACAATCGCTAATTCCGCTTGAACATTTTCTTTTACATAACAAGGATGCAAACCCGCCATTGAAAAACAATTTTTCGGAAACGCATTCTCCACCGAAAGCATTGCTTCCAAACTATGACTATCAATTGCAGGCATAAAAATTTTAGTTACCCCTGAACTAATCGCATTTTGCATTAACTGGTTCAAATCAGGTAATAATTCCTCAGAATATACATGGGCATGCGTGTCAATAAATTGCATAAACAAGCTGAATTTGATGCAAAGCAATGCTTTTTTTTAATCTCTGCATACTAAAATAGGAATTTATATCGTTATTGTTTTTAGTTAGCCGTAGCTAACACCATCTAATTACAAAAAAGGTTTTTTATAGGGTACGGATTATACGGCCGAGGTTTCTACCTTGGCTTTTTTTGCACCTAATTAATTAGAAGTAATGGCCTCGAATCGATAACCTAATGTGCTAAAATAATTAAGCACTAATGGCAAGGCAATATGTAAACGATCCCAAGCTTTTGCACTGTCGTGAAAAACAATAATAGAACCAGGCCCTGCATTTTTAATGACATTTTTTGCGCATTGCTCTCCTGTAATTTTTTCATCAAAATCGGCACTCAACACATCCCACATAATTATTTGTTGTGGCAAATTGGCATCTGATTTTATACTTTTAATTTGACAACGCTTGATGCGACCATAGGGCGGCCTAAATAAATCGGATGCAATTAAACTGGCCGCACTTTTAATATTATTTATATAATCATCTGTTCCCACTTTCCATCCATTTAAATGATCATAGGTATGATTTCCAACGGCATGCCCATGTTGTAAAACGGACTCGTATATATTAGGATAGGAAAGTACATTATTCCCAATGCAGAAAAAAGTTGACTTGGCATTATATTTATTTAATTGTTCTAGCACAAAAGGCGTTGCACAAGGATGCGGCCCGTCATCAAAACTGAGATAAATCACCTTTTCATTGGCAGGTTTTCGCCAAATGCAATTTGGATAAATTGCCCTAAGCCAAAAAGGTGTTTTAATCAAATACATACCCAAAGATAAATAGTTCTTTTGCCCAATTGAATATTATCTTTGTGTAAATAGTTTATAGCATGGATTCAAAGGTCAGAGTAAGGTTTGCGCCCTCTCCTACAGGCGGGTTACATATAGG
>CAJBLA010000210.1 GCA_903953815.1 uncultured Bacteroidota bacterium
GGTCATCCATTTTATATGCAAGTTTCCCATTATGCAACACATGTTGACTTTCAGACTACAAAAGCGAGCATCGATAAATTTAATGCGAAAACAAAAGGTGCCATTCACAATAATCCAGGATTTGCTGGCATGTTAGAAAATGTGGATGCTGCTATTGGAAAAATATTAGATAAAATTGAACAACTAAAGATTGGCGATAATACTTACGTGATTTTGATGGCAGATAATGGCTCCGTTGAATTTTTTCCACCAGTAAAAAATAAATTCGACCTTCCTTCGGTATTTAAGTCCCATACCAATAGCTTTCCTTTACGAGGTGGGAAATGGACTTTGTATGAAGGCGGTATACGCGTCCCATTTATGGTGATTGGCCCGGGTATTAAAGCAGGGAGTCAAAGCAATGTTCCAGTAACAGGCTGGGATATTTTACCTACCATTAGCGACTTAGCAGGAAACAAAAATTCATTGGGCGAAAATATTGATGGCACAAGTTTTAAATCAGTTCTTGAAAACGTAAACACTGAAAAATTAAATCGCAAAGATGATGAACTTGTTTTTCATTACTATGGACAACCACATTCGGCTATCAGGGTGGGTGATTTTAAATTGATTAAATTTTGGAAAACAAAAAAACTAGAACTCTACAATTTGAAAGATGATATTGGCGAAATCAACGACTTAACAAAAGCAAATCCGGAAAAAGTGAAGGAACTAGAGTCGCGATTAATGGCATATTTAGAAAAAGTACAGGCTGAAATTTTATACCCACCTACGAATGCAAAACAAAAATCAAAATCAAAAGATGTGGATGATTAAGTTACTACTATTATCCAGTTTATTTTATTGCAATTACACCCTTGCTCAAACAGCGAAACTAAAACAACCCAATATCGTTTTTATTTTAGTGGATGATTTAGGCTATAGTGATTGTGGATTTAATGGAGGCAAAGAAATTTATACACCACAAATAGACCAACTCGCAAAAAGTGGCGCAATATTGGCAAACAATTATGTGCAGCCGGTTTGTTCTCCAACGAGAGCTTGTTTATTAACTGGCAGATACCCTACTCACACAGGCGTTTACAATATTATTACACCAGGGGCAACTTGGGGACTGCCCTTAAATGAAACCACATTAGCGGATGCATTAAAAGCAATTGGTTATCAAACAGCAATTACTGGTAAATGGCATTTAGGTGAATTCGAAAAAGCGTTTCAACCCAATGCACGTGGTTTTGATTTGCAATATGGTCACTTTTTTGGAAGCATTGACTACTATACGCATAGTCGCAATAATCAATTGGACTGGTATCGAAATGGGATTCCCCTAAATGAAAAAGGATATAGTACTGAATTAATCACCCAAGAAGCTTGTAAAATTATTGAAACAACTGACCCTACAAAACCTTTGTTCTTATATATCCCATTTAATGGCATTCACGCACCCTTTCAAGTTCCTGAAGCATACACAAAGCTTTACCCGCAACTTAAAGGTAATCGACAAAAACTAGCAGGTATGTTATCAGCGGTTGACGAAGCCATTGGAAAAATTGTCAACACATTAGATAAAGCCGGATTAAGAGAAAATACCTTGATTATTTTTTCAAGTGATAATGGCGCTCCACCTCCTGGAGACAATACCCCACTTCGTGATTTTAAAGCAACCGTTTACGAAGGCGGTATTAAAGCAGCAGCATTTGTAAATTGGCCGGGGCATGTTAACTCCGGAACTACCATTACCGAACCCATGCATATTATTGATTGGTATCCAACATTAATCAATTTAGCAGGAGGTAAAATAAATCAATCAACGCCTATTGATGGGAAAGATGTTTGGCCTATGATTACGCAAAATAAAAAGTCACCCCATGATGCCATACTAAGTGTATCAACAAAAGGCCCAATAATTTCAGCCATAAGAATGGATCATTGGAAACTGATTTTATTAGCTGCTGATAGTAGCCAGTTAAAAACCAAAGCGTTTAATAAATATGAATCAGTTGCGCTATTTAATTTATTAGATGACCCTAGCGAAACAAAAAATTTGGCATTAAAATATCCGGAAAGAGTTACTCTTATGCAAAAGCGTTTAAATGAAATGCTTAAAGATGCAGTTCCTTCCCGCGCAAAGGATGCAGCTGAAGAATTACAATAAAGTATAAATTTTAAACACGGGCGGATCCTGGCTTGTTCATCAAACCATGTAACTCACTTAAATGATTCGTGTAAACATCACGCGGTGAAATATTGTGTTTTATACAGATAGATGCTGCTTTTCCCACCACTTCACCCATCATCCCACAAGTTTTCATTACCCTAACTGGACCCAATCCAGATTTAGAAACACTAATACAGCGACCCGCCATAAATAAATTTTTTATGTTTCGACTATACAATGTTCTATAAGGCGCCCAATAAACACCGCCATATTCATATTCCACACCTCTCGTATAATCTGCAACAAATTCGTTGCTTTCAAAACCTTCTTGGTATTCCTTTTTAGGCGTATGCAAATCAACATGCCACGAACATGGAAATGCACTATCCTCAAATTTGCGTTGTTTTTTAAAATCCTCGGCATCTAAAATAATATCCCCCATTAATCTGCGAGATTCTCTTTTACCTGCGATATAGGCAACCCAACCTAGTCGATGCTTAGGATACATTTTATCTATATTTTTTATGACATCCCAAGCACCATACATGGCTCTAAAATTATGATCGCGAATTAGTTCAATATCATTCACTTGGTCTTTGTTAAACCCACTTTCCCAATACCACATATTTGCAAAGGATTGTAAACCTTCTCTGCCAAAAGTTTTTTCACCTTTTCGACCAGGGAATGGTTTATCAGATAAATCTAGTGCCCAAGGACAATGCGGAAAGGGTTGATCATTATCACCAATCTCACATTTCATCGCTAATGCACTTTTGTCTTTACATTCACAAGCCAACACATCTTCCTTTTTATCTGTATCAAGAATATTAAAAAGATTAGTACTTCCCATTAAGTTTTCCACTTTGTATTCGAAATGGGCACCTGCTTTAAATCCAATGCTGGCATCGCCAGTACAATCGGAAAATAATTTTCCTTTCAGTCGGTATTGTCGCGATGTTAATGTGCTCTGAATCACAATTGCTTTTATAACATCTGATTCCGTTTCAACTTTTAAAACACGATGATTTAATAAAAGTGTGATATTTTTTTCTTTTTTTACTACGCTAATTTTTTGCGCATCGTCATAATAATTGGCGGCGACCCCATTAAATATTTGTCCCTCCCCTTTAATAATGGGAGGAAGAATTTCGTTTACGATATCACCAATATGTGGAAACAACTCTTTATTGGTGTGCCCTTCGGGCCATACACGCACTTCAGAACTTCCATTACCGCCAAGCACAGGTCTATCTTGTACCAATGCAACTTTTACACCATTTCTTGCAGCTGCAATAGCTGCACATGTGCCTGCCAATCCCCCACCTGAAACAATTAAATCAAAGGATCCTAACTCATCTGGGTTTTCAGGTAAGCCCAAAAGCTTTCGTCGAAATTTTGTGAGTGATGCGATATCATTTGTAGGTTCAAAATTTATATCCTTGCAAAATAAAATAGCTTCACAACGACCTTCAAATCCTGTCAAATCATGTAATGCTAAACTTGCTTTACTTTTCACTTTTACCAAACCGCCATCATGCCAATGCCAGGTTGCACTTTTTGTTCCAAATGTTTCATTTAGTGCAACACCATCCACAATTAATTGAAATTTACCAGGAGCACCAGGCGCATTCCATGGCGCCACCCAATCTTTGGTACGAACCCAAACACGATAAGTACCTGCGGAAGGAAGTGAAATTTCAGTAGTTGCATCCATCACTGGTATACCTAATCCATGTGCTAATAAATAAGGAGAGCCCATTTGCTCCATTGATTGTTGGTCCAAATCCCATCCACCATGACTTGCAAATTGCTCGGCTTCAATAAATGAAAATTCTTGCGATGGAATTTTTATTGCTTTATTGGCAAGTAATGGAATTTGACTTGCTAATAAACACAAACTGGTATTTCCAATATAACCTACAAATTGTCTCCTTTTCATTTTATAATAATTTAATTGCCCTTCAATTTTCCAACCAACCAATTGCTCATTTTTTCATTTTGTTCAGGATAAGTCCAATGACCTGTTTCAAGCGCTAAAAATAATTCCTTAGGGGCTGAAATTGAATTAAAACTTGCATACATAGAAGTAGGCGGACAGGTTTCATCATTAAAACCCCAAGAATAAAAACCGGGCACTTTAATTCTTTTTGCAAAATTTACGACGTCATAATAACTTAAGGTTTTTATTTTTTCTTTCGTGTTATTATACTCCTTATTGGTTTTATCAAAGTAATGCGGCCATCCACCAGCACGGCCAAATAAATAACCAGTCACATCAGATAATGCAGGATAGTAAGCGCCTAAATTTTTCACTCTACCATCTAATGCTGCTGTAACAATTGACAATGCACCGCCTTGACTTCCGCCTATTACCGCTAAATTAGATCCATCATATTGTGGCAAGCTGGTTAAAAAATCGTTAGCTCTGATGCAACCTAAATAAACGCGTTTGTAAATAAAACGGTCTCGATCATCGGAGTTGTAATTTGGATAGCCATTTAAAACGCCATTCGCTAAATCAAGATAAACAGAAGGATCCATTGTTACTGGAATTCCATGAATACCAATTTGTAGTGTAATGATTCCTTTTTCAGCGTTTGCAATATCCCCCGCATAAGCTCTTACACCAGCACCTGGCACTTGTAATAATGCAGGATACTTGCCTTCTTTTTTAGGCACACATAAAATACCATACAACCTTGTGCCTATTTTATAATTTTGTAAATTCACATGATATACATTTACTTTCTCTGTGCATTTTTCGGGAAGCAAAGTCATTTTCGCATCCATGGGCACTTTGGCAAGATCCGCAATTGCTTTATCCCAAAATTGATCAAAGTCATTTGGGTTCTCCACAGTGGGCTGAATCTCCAATGGATCAAATCCAGCAGTACTTAAATTTCTATATTCTTTATTATCCACTTCCGCTGTAGCAATACATCTTAAAAATCCTGGCACTTTCATGGTACCCGCATCAAATGTTTGCGTTCCTGTGGCAAGGGTGATAGTTTCTTTTTTTATGGGCTCCTGTTTTTCTTGCGCAATTTCATAACGCACTTTAGCCCCTTTCACTAAATTTCCATTTTTATATACTGAAATAGTGAACTTCACATTTTCTCCTTTTTTATATAACCAATCCCCATGATCCGCAGCAACAATCACTTTTACAAAACGATCCACCGGTTGTGAAAACGTGGCAGTCCCAAATAATAGCATTAACAGAATTAATGAAATACGATTAATTTTTTTTGAAATGTTCATATATGTTTATGTTTAACAACTTTTATAAAATACGGGTGGATTTTCCTCGAGTAAAGCTTCTATTTTTTTTGCAGTATTTGTAATCGAAAGCCCCCCTAAATTGGTACAACGCAAAGTGTGATGAATTTGATCACCCACTGCCTTCATAGTTTCAATAACTTCATCAAGTGGGATCAAATGCTCATAATTTGACAAGGCCATATTTGCACAAGAAATAGCGTTCGTTGCTGCCATAACATTACGACCAAGACAAGGTGCTTCCACCCGATTGCCAATGGGATCACAAATGATACCTAATGAATTTTGAAGTGCGAGTGAAGCAGCCGCAATAGATTGCTCCAAACTTCCGCCATTCATTTCAACAAGCGCCGCAGCTGCCATTCCACCCCCTGAACCTGTTTCGGCCATACAGCCGCCTACCTCTGCTGCAAAAGTTGCGTGCGCTGCAATAAAAACACCAATAAGCCCTGCAGATAACATTGCTTTTATAATAGCATCTTCATTATTATTGATACAATCGGCAGTACCAAATACTACGCCGGGTAATCCGCCACAGGAACCTGCAGTTGGCGCGGCAACAATAACACCCATGGAACTTTTCACCTCCATGATGGCTGAAACATACATAATGGTTTTATTGATCACATCACCACCAATTAATTGATTCGCTTCAAATGATTGTTTATACTGAGGGGATTGACTACCTAAAATTCGATCCTTATATTTAGTCCCTTTTAATCCTGTATCAATTGCACTTCGCATAATTTGAATAATCGCTTTCATCTTTTCCATTACGGATGCGGGGCTAATATTGCCGCGGATACTTTCATAATCAACCGCCAACTCCCACAGTGCTTTATTTTTTCCTTTATTGTATTCCATCATTTCATTACAAGTAATAAATGGAACCTTTAAATTTTTTCGTGCCATGATGGGTAGTACAGGATTAATCGCTTTAATACAAGTCACTGTAGGCATTTGCCTTATCTCATTACAAATATTTTCAGCAATGCTATTTTGCGATTTAATTTCAATGAAAGAATGAAGGCCTTGATGAAAAGTGATTTCATCAAATAAGATGGTTGCCGTCAAATAATTAATGATAATTGTAGCATCGGTACAATAAATTAATGTTTCAAAATAATCACCTGCCATTGAAACTTTATTTCCATCGATATTAATCACCTCAATCATACCACCTCCGGTTGAAATGGCAACTAATGCTCTGGTTTCCTTATCATTCGTCAATACTATTTGATAGGTGTTGGGGTGCTTTTCCGCTAGCTCGTCAATTTTTATTTCATAATTAATACCAGCGGTGGCTAAATGTTTTTCGGAATCTTGCAAACGTTCATCATAAGCCTCCCAACCTAAAAATCCACCAAACAAACCCATATCCGATCCTTGACTTTTATGTGTAGTCGCTAAGGAGCCATTCGGATCAAAGGTGATTAAAATATCTTTGATTTGCTCCTCCATCAAATCACGACAAATTCTTGCAATACGAAGTGAGGCAGCACAATGCGAACTTGAAGGCCCCCGCATCACTGGACCAATAACATCATTAAATATACTTGGATAATTTGTCATGCCTTTTTACTTTAAATAAATTTACAAATAATATTTAGCATTTTATTTGTTTTTAATAGCACTCAAAAACATAGTTATTGAAGTGTATAAAATGATGATTAGCACCAACCATCTTAAGGTATCCAATGGTAATGATTTAATGACAAGTGCTGCAATTAGCACAGCCAATATTCCAGGAATGGCCATCCCTAATGCTGCTTTTTTATTGTACGCTCCTGATTTTATAAACTTGTAGGAAGCTGGCGGCATTAAAAACGCACATGAGCCCATCATGATGGGAAATGCTACCTGCGGTGATAATCCCAATAAATAAACCAAGGCCATACAAGGTGCATATAAGCCAACACCCGCAGTCATCATTGCCCCTAAAATAAAGTTTACGACGCCCGCAATAACTAATTTCCAACCATGAATGCCAATCGCTACTCCTTCCCCATGTATCCAGTGCATTTTGTTAGCAAACATGAACCCTGCTGTAATTAATAAAGCAATACTAATAGTTAACCTTATATTTTTTTCAGAAAGTTTTCCAACTATATCAGCACCTAATATTGCACCCATCATCGCGGTTAAAAACATGACCACTAAAGTAACGGGCTCCACTTCAACCACTTGAATAAAAATAATTGCCTGAATTAAAACTGGCAAGGTGTTTGCCACATTCATGGTGCCTGGAATTAATTTATCAGTAGTTTGTTTTGTAAACTTTAAAAGTGCGGTTTGTGGCGCAAACGCGCCAATACCCAATACATCAAAAAAATTGACAACAAAACCAATCAGTCCGGTTTTTAGCCAACTTACATTTTCTAGTTTGTTTTTATTTTTAATGATGTCAACCGCGAATACATAAATATATAATAAGGCAAATAAAACCAATACTACCCAAATGACATTAACCATTTTAAAAACAATTTAAATTAAGTGTAAAGGACAAAATGTTATAATTATTAAAATGGCCAATATCAGTATGCCATTTTGAATTAATACATTTAATCAAAAGTTACAAAAATTGTGCAACACTGCAAAAAATGAAGATTTGGGCTTACATGCTGAATACAATTCCAAAAAGCTATGCCCCTTTGCGTTTATGACAGGAAGCACCTACCTAATATTAGAAATAACAATGATTTAATTTAAGGGGCATAGGTGCCTATAGTAATAAGTGGCTTTTTATATTCTAAGTATAAAATACTGATTAGCAAATATTTAGGGGGGGGGATTAAATATCGATCATACTTGGAGCCGCCCTAAAAGTGCTTTTACGTTAAGGCAATAAAAAAATATTTATTCCAAATTTTACCCAAAACCAATTATAGTATCAATATGAAACTAATAATCAAAATAAATTAGTAATTTGTAACTAAATATTTTAAAATCAAAAAAATCAAAACATGAAAAAGATTAAAATTTTAATTGCTTTAGCTTTTGTAAGCATTGCTGTTTTTGCACAAGAAACAACAATGACCACTCAATTTCACAAAATTAAAGTTGGGCATTCAGTTGCTTATACTGACGCTAGTGAATTATTTATAAATAAGTTTTTCCCCTCAAATGGCGGGAAAGACGGTTTCATTGGTTATAATATTACAGGGGGGAAACATAATGGAGAAAAATTATACGCCTATGATAGAGGTAAAAGTTTTACAGATAGGGATAATTCAACTCCCCCTACTATTGATAATATAAGATGGTCTGATAATTGGAATACAACAGTTGCACCTCATGTAGAAAGTAATGAAGTGGATGTTTTAGTTTACAGGGCAGATTTATCAAATAGTAAATTTGAAGATAGAGCTGACAAAGCCCTTGTTACAGAATACACTATTAAAGGCATAGGAAATAGAAAACCTTTTACAGATATTCTAAAAAGATTTCCAAAAGTATGGGACAAATTAGGTTGGAAAATTGCAATTTACACTACAACAACAGGAACTGATAGAATGATGTCAGTAAGACGTTTACCAAATGGTTGGAAAGAATTAGATACTACACCAGATTTTGCTGCCGCCTATGATGAATTATACGGCAAAGGATCATTTGATAGAGATGCAATTATTGTATCTAATTGGTGGACTAGAACTGACAGATGGATGCAAACAAAAAATACAAGATTAACAAGTAAATAAAATATAATGAAAAAAATAATAGTATGTTTTCTTGTATTAACATCATTAATTACAGTTAATGCAAACGCACAGGATAGATTCATAAAATATGACTTTATGAAAGTGCTCCCGGGGCAAGATTTTGTAAAACTTGAAACTGCATGGGCCAACTACCACAGAGAATTAGTGGATGCTGGATTCATACAAATGCACCGCGTATGGAAGGCTTTACCTGGGCAAGATGTTGATTATGACTATATGACTTCAACCGTATACAATAGCTATAAAGACGCAGTTGGGCTAGGAAAAAATCCAGTGACTGCCGAAATGATTAAAGCCAAATACCCTGAAGCTTATGAGATTGCACAAACTTCAAGTAAAGTAAGAACGATGGTACGTAGCTATATTCAAAAAGTTGATTTTGGAATTTGGGATTCAACTTTTACAGTGACCCCAAAACAAAGTATCATGAAAATTGAATATGTTAAATCAAAAAATAGCCAATATAAAGCTGCAGAAATTGCATTTAGTTCTAAATTTCATCAGTTCCGAATAGATAATAAATTACTCAAAACTTTTATAATTTCAAGTTTAATGGGCGCAGCTACAGATAGCTATCATTCTCACTTTATTTCGAGTGGATTTACTGATATTGACCAAGCGATTGCACCATTAGATTCAAAAAAACTAAATTTCACACCAGCAGAATTGAAAAAGATAGATGAACTAATCGCTATGCGTGATATTAAAAAGGTGGTTTTATTTGTAAATGTTATAAATACTCAGAAATAAAATTAACTGACTAAAATCATAGTAAATTTTAGTTTAATAATTAGCGTTAATGTAGCTTTATAACGCAACGCAAGAAACTACATTAACGCTAATTATAAATTACTTTGTATCATCATATCCAAACTTTTGATTCAAAGCAAAAACGGCTTCAGCAGAAAAGTCATTATTATGTATTAAAGCCAATTGCCCATCTATTAATCCTTTTTTCGTAGGTAACAGTGTAGCGTTTTTTTCATAAATAGCTTTGGCTTGCTCTTGATCAGTTGCTCCGAGTTTTGCTATTGCTGCAATAACATCTTCCATTTGACGAATAACCGACAAAATTTGATTCGGAATCCATGATGTAATTGGAGTGCCTCCCGTGGCCATGGCATACTTTGTATTAGCCATAATGTACTTTTGTACGAACTGCCAATGACCGTTTCTAAAATGATAAATTTCCTCTAATATGCCTAATAAATAGCAAAGTCCAGTAACATCCTGGTTGTCTAATAATTTACCCATCAAACCTTTAGGATGCAATGTTTTCATTGAAGTTTCAAGATCTTTAAAGAAATCTTGCACACAGGTAGGTCGATATAATCTAAGATCCAATAAATATTTCGTGAGTTCATTTTCAGGGTAATAAAAAATGACGCCAGAAAAAATATCTTGCATAGGTATAATATCATCCTGTGCACCTGTTTGACCTCTAAAGGCTTTAGGCTCATCCCAAACATCCTCGTATATAACACCATCTCCAAATAAATCGGTATTCCCTTTTACACCCATTATAAAAATTCTAAAATCATTATATCGTTGCCATCTTGAAGCCTTCCACATTTCTTTCCTTCGTTCATTCATTTGCTTCATTGTAACCCAATTTTTTTCTAGCAAATCTCCAACTCTTTCCGAACCATTATGAAGGGCTTGTATTGTTTGCATGACAGTACCCACTAAATTAGGGGAATACCTATTGATATCTACATGCAACATAATAAAACCAACTTCATCAGGTTGTCCTGAAAAGCGGTTACACATGGTAATATTTTCCCAGTTCAAATCTCCAGCTTCATTTAATTTTTGGTAGTTGCCTAGTGAATAGGCATAATGATAATCAAGCCAGGCAAACACATTAAGCTTATCAGCAACTTTACAAAAAGGTTGCGCAATATTTGCTGGTAATAAATTTCTAGCCTTTCCATATTTACCATCTTTTCTATATTGCTGGAAAGATGGTTCTAATAAATAAGCTGATGCTAAAAAGCTATAAGACCTAAACAAGGCTTGTAATACAAAAATGTCTTTCTCATTTTCAACTGCTGCTAAATGATTTTTAATTGCTAATGTTGGCGCAACAATACCATCTTCATTATTTAAATAACCAAACTCAGTTTCATTGATAACAACTGGCATATTGTCTAACACCGATTGCAAATCACTATAAATACTGGGTAATTTAACCAATGGTGCTTTGATGGGCAAAAATCCATGAGTAGCACTCACATTGAAAAAACCATCTGTATAATTAGATAATATTGGCATAATAAATTGTTTAAATTAAAAGTGCAATACTACCCAATTTAAGAAAAATATTATATAATTGAATATTAAAATATTATTCAACTATTTTTTCAAAATATAGCACTTGGCCTTTGGCATCAATACCCTCAATTTTAATTAAAAACCTTTTAGTAAAATCGTTATTTGGGAAACGAATAATTTTCTCTTTAATGTATTCATCATAAAAAACAAAATAAGGATCCCAATAAAGTGTGGTATTAATTTGTCTTGATTTTTCTGCAATTTTAATTGCTTCATCTGCAAAATAGTTGGCACTGTAATAACCCCTTAGCAATTCGGAATCTTTTGTGTCATATTCAACTGGGCCGTCAAAATGTTTTTTTGTATATATAACAATTGCCCCACCAGTTCCTTTTTGAATATCACCTAGAAATATGGGTCTAAAAACTTTAATATACCCAATATTATTTCTTGGTATATCTCTTACCACATCCCAGCTTACTTTAATTTCGTCTAAATAAATGGAAGTTGGAGAGCCTCGCCAAGAAAATGGAGTTGCATCAAACTCCATCATCGTATTAAAATTATTACTGTAGGAAATACCAGGAATTTGTGAAATAATATAATTTCCAAGGTCAAAACTATTTTGAAAAAAATGATCATCGGCAACATTTAACCTGTATGCATTGCTGTTTGAAAATAAACCAAAAGAGTAAATTTTATCTAAATTATTAAGCTTAAGCTCTGGCCTGGCTGTTACAGTTACTTGTTGTAATGTAAATTTTTTTATAAGCGAGTCAAGTAAATTTGAATTTTTGATTAATTTATTCGCCTTGTCATTTTCAATGAATTTGTAAGTAGTAGGAGATAATTCGTTAATGAAATCGAATACTGGCCTATTCATGTTTGTATCTTGATTTAGTACAACCTTAAAGTCATTCGTTTCTTTTTTTTCTAATACCCCTTTAGCAAATACAGTATCGTAAAATATGAGTTTATTTAAAATAAAGCTGCCATCTGTATCAACAGGCGCTTGAATGAATGAAGATTTTTTATTGGGACTACCAATGACGACACTTAGTTGTTTTGGAAGTGGCACATCCTTTTTGGTTGTTTTTATAATTTTACCTCTTAATGTTAAATAACTATCTTGATTACTATCAATGAGAGTATTAATTGGTAAAGGAGCTATTTGATTAATTTTAATAATACTATCAATCGCAATTTCATTCATGCGTGTATTATTAGTGAAGTAATCGCCCACATTAGTTAATGAACGATTATTCATACTATTAAATAGTAGTTCAGAAACAATATTTTTATTACTTGTAGGGATATCAGCATCCACAATAGAAATACTCAAGTTTGCATTAGGTAAATTGTTGATTTTCCATACATTTAACCCTTCTTTTACAAAACTTAGAGAATCAAGTGAAATTATTGGTTGAAATAAATGATTTGAGGAAAGATGATAAACCCATTCTTGATAAACAACGTCATTAGAATTGTTACTAAATGAAAACAAATAGTAACCAGTTGTGAATTGCTCTTTTGGTAAGCGAATTTTTAATTTTTTCTTTTCGCCGATGGAAAAGGATTTAGTATACAAAGTGTCTTCTTGCCCCTTAATGGTGAAATTTAATTGATTCAAATCATTATTTTCATTATCTATTTGAACAATAATTTCATTGGTTTCTTTTTGAATATTTATTTTATTACTTTTAATTTCCAAAGGGCTAATATCCTTATTTACCGTATTGCTTAATCCATCCTTTCTTTTAATTAAAGCATTATTTAAAACCGATATCTCTTTTTGATAGAAATTAATTTTTTCCTTTTGCTCATTGATTTGATAAACTATCAAATTGACTTGACTAAATGCATAATTGTTTGGAATTTTAATTTGTCCATTAATAGAAGATAAATAGGTAAGATAGACCTGATGTTCAAGCACTTTTTTATTTTCATCTACCAAATCGACATAAATATTGCTTGATTTGTTGTCAAGAAAGTATGGATTATGGATATATATTTTAAACCATATGTTTTCATCTGGCAAATAAAGCTCTTTATCTATGTGTGCGTAATACAATTTATCTAAATTTTTAATTTGCGCTTTTGCATCAAATTTAAAAATTAAATAAAAAGATAAAAAAATAAACATGATCCTCATAGAAAATCGTTTGTGTAAAATTAGCTTATTTTTTGTCTTAATATAAGATACATTTTACAAAAATGGGAAACTCACGAGGCTGTTTGATGACAGTAGCATTAAAAATTAAACTGAAATAAATTATCAATCTTCTTTCAACTTGATTTTTGTAAATATTTGTAAATGCGGAAGTGCTAATACAGACAAACTAATAAATAACAAGGTAAATATGCCAGAAGCGTCTTTACTATTTAGGGTGGAGAGCGTTATGTAAACAAATCCAAACCATGCCATGATTGAAAAGGGCGCAGCTTTGATAAGTAAGTCCTTCCACCCTGTGAAATTATTAGGCATATCAAAGGTGATTCTTATTTTATCAAAGGATAATAAAGAGTGCCAAAAACCAAAATAAAAGGCAAAACAAAGCCATAGCGGCATAAACAAGGCAAAAACAATAAGCGTCAACTGTTGGATAATTAAATAGTAATAATACTTATTCTTTGAAAAGAATAATCCCTTAAAAAAGAATAAAACAGCATAAACTGCAAATAACCCAATAAGGGTAATTGGATAAATTTTATTTGCTAGATGAATCCATTGCTTTTCATTAAAAGCAGAGCGTTCCATCCTCATAAAAATTTCTAAAGCGAAATTAACATTCTTAGAAAGAAGAAATAAAATCCAAAGAAGCCCGATAACGGAATAGGCAATTTTATGAATAATGTTTTCTGTTTTACCCATCCAGTCAATTTCTCCAAAATGATAAGCAGTAATTAGGATAAAAATGATCAAGGCTGCGATGGGAAAGAAATACCAAACCAAAGCATAGGCAATAATATTACCTATATATTTTAATAGGAACACTTTTTGATTACTTTCTGACTTGCGTAAGTGTTGATCAATGTATAAATCTAAAGCCCCATGCGGAACACCAAAGAGAATCAGAACTAGTATTAAGAATGAAATTTGGGTGCTATTGGTTAAAACGAAAACCCAATCTAAAAGAAATAAAAAGAATGCAAATAATATTAAGAATAACCGAAGTTTAATTTGCATGAGTATAAATTA
>CAJBLA010000211.1 GCA_903953815.1 uncultured Bacteroidota bacterium
AATGATCCTGCCAACACTGATGCTTCATCACTCAATATATCACCAAATAAATTTTCAGTTAACATCACATCAAACTGTGCAGGATTTAAAATGATTTGCATCGCTGCATTATCTACAAATAAATAATCCACCGTTACGTCCGCATATTGTGCGCACATTTTTTGTACCACTTTGCGCCACAATCTGGATGTTTCTAAAACATTTGCTTTATCAACAAGGGTTAATTTTTTTCTTCTTTTTTGCGCATGCTGAAATGCAAGATGTGCAATGCGTTCAATTTCATTTACGGAATAAGAACAATTATCGGTTGCCACAGTGCCATCATCACTGATTGATTTTGCACCAAAATAAATTCCACCCGTTAATTCACGATAAATAACAAAGTCAACATTCTCCAACAACTTTGGTTTCAACGGCGTTAAATGTTGTAAGGCGTCATAGGTTTTTACCGGTCGGATATTGGCAAATAATTGTAACTCCTTTCTTAATTTTAATAAGCCTTGCTCTGGGCGCACTTTTGCATTGGGATCATTGTCATATTTTGGATCACCAATGGCTCCAAATAAAATAGCATCACTCGACAAACAAATTTTTATCGTTTCATCCGGTAAAGGATTCCCCGTTTCATCTATAGCGATAGCACCCATTAAGCCGTGCTCGTAGCTGAACTCATGCTGATAATGTTTGGCAATGGTATTTAATACCTTGATAGATTGTTGGGTTACTTCTGGACCAATCCCGTCTCCTAATATGACTGCTATTTTCTTTTTCATATTCATTCAATTTTTATTTTTAGCCCCTTGCTTTTTCAAATGCGGCTATCTCTTCTTTCATACTTAATAAATAATCAATATCATCATAACCATTTAACATGCATGTTTTTTTATACGCATTAATGTCAAAGGTTTCGCTTGCACCAGTATTGTCAATAGTGATGGTTTGCTTTTCCAAGTCAACCGTTAAGGTAGCTTCAGCGCCTTCGGCAAATATTTGTTGTAAAAATGCATCAGTGACTGTTACTGGAAGCACCCCATTGTTCAATGCATTGTTTTTAAAGATGTCCGCAAAAAAACTTGATACCACCACTTTAAATCCATAATCCTGTATCGACCAAGCTGCGTGTTCTCGAGATGAACCGCATCCAAAATTTTTAGCTGCAACCAATATATCGCCACTAAATTGTTTTTGATTTAATACAAAGTCAGCTTTTGGTTTTGTTTCGTCATCATTTTCATAACGCCAATCCCTAAATAAATTTTTTCCAAAACCCACTTTGGTAGTGGCCTTTAAAAAACGCGCAGGTATAATTTGATCCGTATCCACATTTTCAATGCGTAATGGAATAAACCTACTTGTTATTTTTTGTAATGATTGCATGTATATTTTTAATTTAACATTGTTCTGATATCACTAATCTTTCCTGTCAATAAAGCCGCTGCTGCTGTGAGTGGGCTCACCAACATAGTTCTTGCACCTGCACCTTGACGCCCTTCAAAGTTTCGATTGCTGGTACTGATACAATATTCACCTGCAGGAATTTTATCTTCATTCATACCCAAGCATGCACTACATCCTGCTTGTCGTATTTCCACACCTGCTGCTGCAAATATTTTATCCAAACCTTCCGCAATAATTTGTTTGGCGACCGCTTGCGATCCCGGTACAATTAATGTTTTTACATTCGGATCTTTTTTTTTGCCTTTAATAATACTTGCCACTAATCTAAAATCCTCAATGCGCGAATTAGTACATGAGCCTATAAATACATTTTGTACTGGCATGCCTAATAAACTTTGTCCTGGGGTTAATCCCATATATTTTAATGCCTTCTCAAAATTTTGTTGTTCCGTTGGATCCGTAATACTTTCAAGCGTTGGTACTTTTCCTGTGACAGCTAAACCCATACCCGGATTGGTTCCATAAGTAACCATGGGTTGTATATCAGCAGCGTTGATATTTATTTCAACATCAAACTTTGCATCTGCATCTGTAAATAATTGTTTCCACTC
>CAJBLA010000212.1 GCA_903953815.1 uncultured Bacteroidota bacterium
CGACCCAATTGAGCGATACCACCTAATACTTTTTCCATTTTATCTTTATCACGACCTAATGTTAAACGCTCTTTTTTAGTTAAGCTTTCAGCACTTCCGTCGCCCAACATCTTCTCGATGCTTTGCATTTTCTTAACGCTCTTACGAACTGTATTGAAGTTAGTCAACATACCACCCAACCAACGCTCTGTAGCGTAAGGCATGTTTACTTTCTTAGCACACTCGCTAACGATTTCTTTTGCTTGCTTTTTTGTAGCTACAAACATGATCTTTTTACCGCTCTTAGCAATTTGCTTTAAAGCAGCAGCAGTCTCTTGTAAGTGCTCTACAGTTTTGTTCAAGTCAATGATGTGAATACCTTTCTTTTCAGCGAAAATATAAGGTAACATTTTTGGATTCCACTTCTTTTTAAGGTGACCAAAGTGTACGCCAGCTTCCAAAAGTTGCTGTTGAAGTGAAGTATTATTTTCCATTTGTATAAATTGTAATAATGAATTAAAAATTTGAATCGATTAACGCTTGCTAAATTGGAAGCTTCTACGTGCCTTCTTGTGACCGAACTTCTTACGTTCAACACTTCTTGGATCACGCTTCAATTGACCAGCCGCTTTTAAGGTTGGACGAACTTCAGGGTTTAACTCTACCAATACACGAGCAATACCTAATTTGGCTGCTTCTGCTTGACCTTTCATACCACCACCTGTTGCGTTAATTACGATATCGTATTTACCTTCAACACCAGCTGCTTTTAAAGGCGCTTCTACTTGATTTTGTAAGTATACTAAAGGAAAGTATGCTTTGTAATCTTTGTCATTCACAGTGATCTTTCCAGAACCCTTGCTGACGAAGACGCGTGTTACCGCTTCCTTACGACGACCTACTGCATTTGTTTGCTTTTCCATTTATTTATATTTGGAATTAATTAAAATTTAAATTCTTTAGGTTGTTGTGCAGTATGAGGGTGTTTGTCACCAGCATATACAAACAATTTTTTAACCATCTTACGTCCCAAACGATTTTTAGGTAACATACCTTTAACCGCTCTTTCCATAATTACTTCTGGACGACGCTTGATTAAATCTTCTGCAGCTTCTTCTTTTTTACCACCTGGGTAACCAGAGTAGTTTAAGTATTGCTTGTCGTGGAATTTATTTCCAGTCAACAAAACTTTTTCTGCATTAATGATGATTACATAATCTCCGCAATCAACGTGTGGAGTGTAATAAGCTTTGTTCTTACCACGTAGAACTGCTGCGATTTTTGAAGCGATACGTCCTACGGTTTGATTAGTACCATCAACAATGTACCAGCCATGTTTAACGGTAGCCGCGTTGGCGTGCTTCGTGGTGAAATGTAGTTTACTCATAATTCTTTGTTTTAATGAGGCTGCGCTATCCCGTCAGCCATAAAATATTCCCCTTTTATAAGGGAGGGCGAAGGTACGGGGGGAAATTGTTCTTTCCCAATATTTGAGGGTCGTTTTTTCACCCTGTATCTATAACTACTTGATAATCAATAATATTTTTGTATCATAAAATACTTGATACTAAAATGTTGCTGAAAATCAATGAGTTAACAAATCGAAAACAGTGGCAATGACATTAATCTAGGGGAATATTGCGGGTTCTGACCTAAATTTACCTTACTTATATATATGTATCAGAAATTTCAAGCAACTCAATTTTTTACAGGCGCCGAGCTTTTGGATGACCAACTGGTTCTGATTACCCAAAAAGACGGTACCATTGAGGCCTTGGTGGGTATAGAAGATGCAGGAGATGATATTCAAAATTTTGAGGGCGTCATTAGTCCTGGTTTTATTAATGCACATTGTCATTTGGAGTTATCGCACATGAAAGGAATGATTCCTGCGAAAACAGGCTTGCAAGAATTTGTAAAACAAATTGTGGGGTTGCGAAAAATAGATGATGCTTTAATTCAAGAAGCTATACTATCAGCAGAAAATGAAATGGTTGAAAATGGAATAGTTGCAGTGGGAGATATTTGTAATACACTGGACACCTTAAACGCAAAAGCAAAACATCGTTTGGCCTATTATAGTTTTGTTGAATTGTACGATTTAGATCCAACACGCGCACCCGATAAAATAAATGCAGGTATTATTTTACAAAATACTTTTGAACAAAATTGTATTCGAGCTTCACTAGTGCCGCATGCACCTTACTCCTGCACGTTTGCATTATTAAAATTATTAGCAACTCATTTTGGATCACATACCATTAGTATGCATAACCAAGAGACTGCTGCAGAGAATGAATTTTTTGAAAATAAAACAGGTGACTTTATTAGCATGTATGAAAGAACAAAAGTGGCACTTGATTATTTTCATGCCACCGGAAAAACAAGTTTGCAATCCGTATTGCCGAAAATTAATACTGCCAACCATTGTATTTTAGTCCACAATAGTTTTACCTCTGTTGCTGACATTCAAGCAGTGCAACAACAAATGCCCAATACTTCTTGGTGCTTATGTCCCAATGCCAATCAATATATTGAAAGCGCAATGCCGCCCATTGATTTATTGCGCGCGCAAAAAGCAAATATCGTAGTGGGTACGGATAGCTATGCCAGCAACTGGAGTTTAAATATTTTAGATGAATTAAAAACCATTCAAAAACACAACCCAACTATTGAGTTGGCTGAAATGCTTAGCTGGGCTACCCTAAATGGCGCGCGCGCATTACAAATGGACAAACACTTAGGTAGTTTTGAAAAAGGAAAAAAGCCAGGGATCGTATTAATTTCAGGAGTAGATGCGGAAGGGAATTTAACAACGGGCGCGCAATCAAAAAAAATTATATAAAATTATTTTATGAAAAAATATTTTAGCGTTTTAGTAGTTGTATTTTTTTTAATGGTGCTTGTATTACAACAGACAGTCGCGCAATCTACAAGTGCACCCACCACTTCCTTAACAAATATTATTCCTAAGCCGGTATCTGTAAAAGAAGCCCCAGGTGTATTTACTTTTTATCGTAACACCATTATTGAAACCCCTGCTTCACTCCTGCATGCCAAACAATTATTGCAAAGTCAATTAAGCAATTACAATTTTGCATCTAATAAACAAGCAACTACAATAAAATATATACTTGCAGGCAGTGCGGATAAAATTGCAAAAGAAGGTTATGCTATTACTATTGCTCCTAATGCAATAATAGTTAAAGCAAAAAATATTCAAGGGGCTTTATTAGCCACAAGCACTTTAGTGCAAATTCAATTGTTACAAAAAAATGCACAGCAAATTCCTTGTGGTGCCATTATTGATAGTCCAAGATTTGAATACCGTGGTATGCATATGGATGTTTCAAGAAATTTTTATCCAATTAGTTTTATAAAAAAGTATTTGGACATCATGGCTTTGTATAAGTTCAATACTTTTCATTGGCATTTAACCGACGGACCCGGTTGGCGATTACAAATAAATAGCTATCCTAAATTAACTTCGATGGCTGCATTCCGAACACATAATGATTGGAAAAGCTGGTGGAATAATGAACGAAAGTATTTGTCGGAAGGCGATCCCAATGCCTATGGTGGTTATTACACACAGGTGCAAGCCAAGGATATTGTGGCCTATGCAAGTGCACGCGGCATTACGGTGATTCCAGAAATTGAAATGCCAGGACATTCTGAGGAAGTATTAGCTGCTTACCCTGAACTTTCTTGCTCCGGTAAACCTTATGTGAATGACGTGTTTTGTGCAGGAAATGAAGCGAGTTTTGAATTTATTGAAAAAGTATTGACCGAGGTAATGGCCATCTTCCCTTCCAAATACATTCATATTGGTGGCGATGAAGCAGGTAAAGGCGCTTGGAAAAAATGTCCCAAGTGTCAGCAAAGAATAAAAAATGAATCCTTAAAAAATGAGGAGGAGCTACAAAGTTATTTGGTGAAGCGAGTTGAAAAGTTTTTAAATAAAAACAATCGAAATTTATTGGGCTGGGATGAAATTATAGAAGGGGGCTTGAGCCCGAATGCAACAGTGATGAGTTGGAGGGGCGAAAAAGGAGGCATTCAAGCGGCCAATGAAAATCACGATGTCATCATGACACCTGGTGGCGAAACTTATTTTGATGCTTATCAAAATATTCCTTCCACGCAACCTGAAGCCATTGGTGGTTACTTACCTATGAAACGCGTGTACAATTACAATCCAGTGCCAGCAGTACTTGCCCTTGACAAACAAAAATATATCAAAGGCACACAGGGGCAATTATGGTCAGAATATATTCCTAGCACCACGCATCTTGAATACATGTCATTTCCAAGGGCCATTGCTTTAAGTGAGGTTGGATGGACCCCTATTGAAAATAAAAACTTTGACAATTTTAATAGTCGCTTACAAAGTCATTATTTATTATTACAAAAATTAAATGTCAACTACTACCGACCTTCCACGATTGTTGAAGTTTTTTCGGCACCTGACATGAATGAACAAAAAAATAAAATAAGTTTTACTTCCGAAATTTTTAATGCCAATATCAGATACACCATTGATGGATCAACACCTTCCATCAATTCATTAAAATATGAACAGCCCTTTTATGTAGGTGGCGAAGTAGCTATTAAAGCTTCCGTCATCACCAATGATGGCGTGGTTCACGAGCCCACTACTTATTTTTCCAATTATCATAAAGCGATTGGTAAAAAAGTAAAGTTCAATACCCTTTGGGATAAAAGCTATCCTGCACAAACGGAATCCACGCTAACCAATGGTATCATCGGTAGCATTACCTATTCAGATAAACAATGGTTGGGTTATTTAATTGATTTTGATGTGGTGGTAGATATGGATAGTATTATCCCCTTAAATAAAATTGGGCTTCGCTTTATGCAGTATGTGGGGGCAGGTGTGTATATGCCTAAATCCGTTTCCTATTCATTCTCCAATGATGGTGTTAATTTTAGTACGCCCATCAAAGTTGAAAATAATATCCCTGATACGGAGCGAAAACTTTCATTTAAAACTTTTGAATCCACATTTACAAATACATCGGCTAGGTATATTCGCGTGCAAGCTGATAATTCGCGAAGGCAATTTTTATTCACGGATGAAGTGATTGTGAATTAAGGCGCGGTAATACTTAATAGTATACGCGTCATTACTACTTAATAGCACACAGGTCCTTGTTTTATTTATTTGAATCGGTAATACTAATGCAAGATGGATTGCAAAATAGGCAGCGATTTAATTTCACTGAATTTTTTATAATGCCAGCTGAGCGACAACTGGAATAGTTCTAATATTTTTTTTCTTTGTGCGCCGCTTAGGGAGATCGTTTCTAAATCATTATAAAATTGTACGGCTAAAAAAGTAGAAGCTACCTGTGCAGTTTGTGCTTCCAAATAATAAGGATGCGCTGGTGGCTTGGATACAAACTCCCCTTCCTTAATATCAAGTATGGGCGTTTCGTCGCTGTACTTTCCTTGCAAACCAAATCCCATGGTTTGACTTAAGTGAATTAAAAAATAAATAGGCAAATTACTGACCAAACCTGCGCCACCCTTATCGAGTTGTTTAAACGTATCCTCAATTAAATAAAATATTTCAGGGTGCGGTTCCGGCTGCATGGTTTGTTGTAACACTTCAACAATATATAGTGCAACTGCATTTCGGAGCACATCGGAATACACAGTTTGATATACATAATCCCAACTCACTTCCTTCACCATTTGCATCGCTTTCATGGGTGCGTGATACACTTCCATTTGCAATATAGCAGCGGGTTGATAAAACACGCCCTTATTGGCACCTTTTTTACTGGTTACCCTAGCGCCTTTGATGATGTATTGTTGTAAACCAAAAAGTTCCGTATACGCTGACATAATAATACTTGTATCCCCATATTTGGTGACACGTAATACAATACCCTTGGTGTTATGTAACATAGATTAAATACTAAAACAAATATAGCCATTTGGTGGCATAATATTTATTTTATTGATACAAATGTAAAGTGTAACTTTACACTATATGATCGTCATTATCAAGCACAAAGGTTTGAAGGAATTTTGGACAAAGGGGTTAAGCGGAAAGCTGCCCTCCGATCAAAAAAATAAAATTCGACTCATATTAGACACTTTGAATGATGCCAACGAAATACCACAAGATCTTTTTCCATTTAAAAGTTGGAACATACATAAGTTAAAAGGAAACCATGTTGGATTTTGGAGTATTACTGTAAAAGAAAATTGGAGAATTATTTTCAAATTTGATGGAAAAAATATTATAGACGTTGATTATCTTGATTATCATTAATAAAAAACAATGAACAGAAAAATTAAACATAATACACATCCTGGTGAATTATTTAGAGAAGAAATAATTAATGCCTACGGATTAACAATTACCGAGGTAGCTGAAATGCTAGGCGTTACGCGTCCTGCCATATCCAACTTAGTAAATGAAAAAGCAGGCATGAGTCCGATGATGGCCTTAAGAATAGCAAAAGTATTTGGTGGAAACGCTGCGCTTTGGGTAAGAATGCAGGCTACTTATGACCTCAGGGAAGCAGAAAGCAATTGGGAAAATATTAAGCTAAAGCCCTATAAACAAGCTCAAATAGCTTAATAATAAATTTATTTTATTTTGCTAAACGCTCTTGAACTGTTGCAAAAAGCGTAAGTCATTTTGTGAATACAAGCGCAAATCGTTAACCTGGTATTTTAATTGCGCAATTCTTTCAACGCCCATACCAAAGGCAAAGCCCGTATACTTTTCAGGATCAATGTCAAAGTTTTTTAACACATTGGGATGTACCATACCGCTACCTAATATTTCAACCCATCCGGTGTGCTTACAAATATTACATCCTTTGCCACTACAAATTTGGCAACTAATATCCATTTCCGCACTTGGCTCCGTAAACGGAAAATAACTTGGACGGAATCTTACTTTCACATCCTTGCCAAACATTTCTTGAACGAAAAAATAAAGTGTTTGTTTTAAATCGGCAAAGCTTACATTTTCATCAATATACAATCCTTCTACTTGATGAAAAAAACAATGCGCGCGCGCTGATATTGTTTCATTGCGATAAACACGTCCTGGACATATTACACGAATTGGTGGCTTTTGAGTTTCCATCACGCGCGCTTGAACACTACTGGTATGTGTACGCAATAACCATGCAGCACTTTCATCTGTCGCTTCCTTCACATAAAAGGTATCCTGCATATCGCGCGCTGGATGATCCGCTGGTAAATTCATGGCACCGAAATTGTGCCAATCATCTTCAATCTCTGGACCTTCTGCAACTGCAAATCCTAATCTTTTAAAAATAGAAACCATTTGATTGCGCACTAAATTTAAAGGATGTCTGGTGCCCACTGTTATTTCATCGCCTGGCAAACTCATATCGATACTTGCACTATTGTCATCTGCTTCGCCTAAACCTGCTAATAATATTTCTAATTTTTCTTCGGCTGCAATTTTAAAAGCATTTAAAATTTGTCCGAATTCTTTTTTTTGTTCGTTGGGCACATTTTTCATCTCCCCCATAATTTGTTTCACCAAACCTTTGGTTCCCAAGTATTTAATACGGAATGCTTCCACCTCAGCAGAAGTAGCACCTGTCGCTGCTGCTATTTCCTTTTTAATGTCTTCGATTTGTTGTAACAATTGCTCCATAGTGCTACGAAGATAAGAAGAAGGCGTGAAAACGCCTGATGTTAAGGCTAACTATCCCTTTTGATGTTGGGGAAAATTACCCTAAAAGCCTTACATTTGTTGTCAGACGAAGTTAATTTACATGGAGTACAATACAGCAAGAAGCATAATGGGGATGAGAGAATACGGCCGTCACGTTCAGAGGATGGTTGATTATCTTATGACTATTGAGGACCGCGACAAAAGGAAGGAGCAGGCCCATATCGTGGTGGAGTTAATGGGTTTTTTAAACCCCCAGCTTAAAAATATCGAGGACTACAGACATAAATTATGGGATCACCTATTTTTTATGAGCAATTTTCAATTGGATGTAGAGAGTCCTTATCCAATTCCTACGAAGGAAACTTATAAGCAAAAACCTGATCCTTTGCCTTACCCTAAGCGTAAAATTAGATATGCGCATTTGGGTAAAAACTTAGAATTGGTGATTGATAAAGCAATGGCCGAAACAGACCAAGAAAAGAAAGCCGGCTTTGCTCATGCGATTGCGCATTATATGAAATTAGCATACAGTAACTGGCATAAAGAATTAGTGCAGGATGATGCAATTCGTAGTGAGTTGAATGCAATTACTGGCGGTGAATTAGAATTTAGCAACACCCCATATATTAAACATCGTAATCAAAACTTTAGTGAGGATTACCGTCCTGCGGGAGGCCGTTGGCAAAATAACCGCAACAATAATAATCGCGGTGGTCGCGGCCCTGGTGGTCCTGGCGGAAGCGGTAGCAATGGTGGTGGACGCAACAACAACAATCGCAATTTTAAAAAGAGATATTAAGAAAACATCGTTCTTAATAATTTCAACACATCGCTAGAAGTGTTGTTATCAATGCTGCCCATCTTTTTAGTAAGTCGTAATTTATCAACACATCTTATTTGATCTAACATTATTTGTACAGGATCTTTTTTAAATAAAGAAGGTATACGAGATGGATAATTTTTATTGGAATGAGATAAGGGTGCAATGATTACCGTGTTTAAATTATTGTTCATACCATTCGGCGATACAATTACACAGGGTCTTAATTTTCGCACCTCACTGCCTTTGGTTGGATCTAAATCAATTAACCAGACATCAAATTGCAAATAATTTTTACCACTCATTTTCATCAAATTTATTTGTCAAGCCTTCAAAAATATCTTTTTCGGGTAGTTCCTTATTTTGAATGGCTTGCTTGAATTGTTTATCCCAACTGGCCAATGAAAGATTTAATTTATTTCGTTTTGGTTTGATTATTTTTTTCACCGGTTTTAATACCAGTGTATTATCGTCATTCAAAATAAAATCAATGGCTTGTCCGTTTTCTATCTTCAATTTTTTTAGCAGTGCTTTGCTTAACAACACCCCATTAGAGTTGCCAATTTTGCGAACGGTGGTAGTATAAAGTGGACGATCTTCCATGGTATAAATTTGTATAAAGTTATAACGTTTTTTGTTATAACAAACTATTACTTAGGTATTGTATTTCAATAGGTTATACACAAAAAAGGGTCCCGATGCATCGGGACCCTTTTACTTTAAAATAAATGGAAAGTGTTTATTTAAATATAGCAGGTGTACCTGGAGGAGGTATACTTTTTTTAATGAAGCTTCTTAAATGATCATTACTTGTTGCTAAATCTTCCTTGCGCAAATACATCATGTGTCCGCTTTTATATCCTTCCCAGAACATACGATCTTGAATTTTTCCCGCAGGATCCATTTGCCACATATTATATTTTGCATTAAAATAATCACATGCACCATCATAATATCCTGATTGCACCAATAAATTCAAATACGGATTTTGCATCATCGCTTGTCTTAAGTTATCGCCCGTTTTATTATTGGTATTATCCCAAGGATAAGTAGGGCCAAAAATAAAATAGTTTAAATCTGTTTTATATCCCAACTCATCTCTTAAGTACATATTGATCGCAGGCGTAAAGGAATGTTCCCATGAAGTAAGTTCAGAATTGTAATCTGATTTTTCACCAGCATCAATTCTGTCGATGCCAATATAACGTGAATCCAATCGACCAACGGTTTTACCTTGATCACGTAAAAGTTCTTTCCAGAAATAATTGTAAGGAATTTCTAAACTTTGTTGTGCAACGACCGTTTCATTTAAGCCAATATATTTTGAAACTTTTTTAACCATGTCTTTTCTTTTCTCCATAGACAATGCGCCGCCCTGTGCAATGGCAGGCATCAATTCATTGATAGTAAAGGATTCTACTTCAGGTAAAAATTTAGTTAAGTCCTTAGATTGAAATTCAGCGGCTAATTTTTTATGGTGCCACGCAGTTGCCGCCATGTAAGGAATGCGTAATGCAGCATCTGATACTCTATCGCGATCAATACCTAAATCAGTAGGTGAAACTAAAATCACGCCATTTAAATACATCCAATGTCTATTTTGTAATTCCAATGACAATCCTGAAACGCGTGTGGTACCATAACTTTCTCCAATTAAAAATTTAGGAGATGCCCATCTTTTTTGACGCGCAACAAATGCATTAATCCAATCCGCTAAATATTTAACATCCGCATTAACGCCAAAAAATTTAGAAGTAGGAACGGACTTATCTAGGATACGAGAAAATCCTGTATTCACTGGATCAATAAATACAATGTCCGCTACATCAATTAAGGATTGTGGGTTGTCCTCAAATCCATAAGGTTGTACTGGATAACCTTCGTCATCTATTTTTAATTTTTTGGGTCCAGTATAGCCCAAGTGCATCCAAACACTTGCAGTACCAGGTCCCCCATTAAAGGAAATGACCAAGGGTCTTGTTTCCTTATTGGTTACATCGGTGCGTTCGTAGTATACATAAAATAATGCGGCAATCGCTTTGCCATCCTCGTCCCAAACAGGTTGTGTAGTGGCAGTTACCTTGTAGGGTACTTTTTGACCTTTGATGGTAACCTCCCCCTTGGTTTCAGTTTTTTGCTCTAAATTAATTTCTCTTTTAAATGCAGGGTATTGGTCTTTTTCAGCAGCCTTAGGCGCTGCAGTAGTAGGCGGTTCCATGGTGGGCCTTTGCGCTGTCACAAAAAGCGTTGTTACTAGTAACAATGCGGTGAAAATTTGTTTTTGCATGATGCTATTGTTTATATAATTAATTTTATACTTTAAATATACGGCATAAATACAGTTTCATAATCGGAAGAATATTTAATTTATTTAGGCGGTATTTCTGTAATTTAGACAAGTTCAATTAAGCCATTTTAAAACCTTGTTCGGATGTCAGAACCATCTCAAAAAGTAATTATTTTAACTGCACCTTCGGGGGCCGGAAAAACTTCCATTGCCCAATTTTTATTGCAACGTTTCCCTAATTTATCATTTTCAGTTTCTGCCACTACCCGCGCGCCAAGGGGTGGGGAAATAGATGGGGTTGAATACCAATTTATTAGCTTAGCTAAATTTGAAGGGTTGATTGCGCAAAATGAATTTTTGGAACATGAGATGGTATATAAAGATGTTTATTATGGTACGTTGAAATCCGAATTAACAAGAATTTGGGCACTTGGGAAAACCCCTATTTTAGATATTGATGTGAAGGGCGCCATTCATGTGCAAAAACAATTAGGCAGTAGCAGTTTATCTATATTCATTCAGCCGCCTTCCATTGCAGTATTAAAAGAAAGATTAGTACATAGAAAAACCGAAACGCCGGAAAGTATTCAAATGCGTTTAGATAAAGCCGAATATGAAATTAGCTTCAGTCATGAATTTAATACCATTATTAAAAATGAGGTGTTGGAAGTGGCTTGCGCGGAAACAGAAAAAGTAATCATTGAATTTTTAAAATAACTTATTATGTCATTACAAGGAAAAACAGTTTTTATTACTGGTGGAAGCAGAGGCATTGGTAAAGCAATGGCATTAAAATTAGCAGGCGCCGGTGCAAATATTGTGATTGCTGCAAAATCGGTACAGGAAGATCCACGTTTGGGTGGTACCATTTTTTCAGCCGCAGCTGAAGTGGAAGCCCTTGGTGTAAAAGCTTTGGCAGTGCAAGTGGATATTCGCGATGAAGCACAAATTGCTGAAGCAATAAAACAAACCGTTGAAAAATTTGGAGGCATTGATATTGTAATTAATAATGCTAGCGCCATTCAATTAACAGATACCGAAAATACACCCAGTAAAAGATTTGATTTAATGCACAGCATTAATGTACGCGGTACTTTTTTAGTCGTACAACATGCACTCCCTTATTTAAAAAAATCATCACATGCACATATTTTAACCTTATCTCCTCCGATAAACTTGGCACCAAAATGGTTGGGACCCCATGTGGCTTATACTTTATCAAAATATGATATGAGTATGTTAACCTTGGGTTGGGCAGAAGAATTTAAAGATGATCAAATTGCATGTAATTCATTATGGCCGCGCACCACGATTGATACCGCTGCAGTGCGTAATTTATTGGGTGGGGAAATGTTAGCGAACATGAGCCGAACGCCCGCCATTATTGCGGATGCGGCTTTGTTTATTTTAAGCAAAGAAAAATTACAATACACAGGAAAAACATTTATTGATGAAGACGTATTGGCCGCAGAAGGCATTACCGATTTAGCACATTACTCCGTTGTACCTGGGGCTAAATTATTTTACGATTTATTTTTATAATTTTTTCGATACTACTTTAATAAAAGATTTTATGATGAAACCTACTTTATTATTAAGCATGGTTGTTTTATTTTTATCGGCTACTGCACAGAAAAAAAATAAAATAGATCCGATGGTTGCACAATTGAATACCATCAAAAGCGAAACGATTAGTTTTTTAGACAATCGTTATAATTTAGATAAAAAAACGGCGCTGCAAATTTGGGATTTTGCAGAAGTGGGTTATAAAGAAACGAAGAGCGCTGCATTACATGTGCAACATTTAAAAGAAGCTGGCTTTAAAGTGGAAACAGGTGTAGCAGATATTCCTACTGCCTTTGTAGCCACTTACGGATCGGGTTCGCCGGTGATTGGTATTTTAGCTGAGTTTGATGCTTTGCCTGGTTTGGCGCAAACAGCTAGCCCTGAAAAAAATACCATTGCTGGAAAAATTGCTGGACATGCTTGTGGGCATCATTTGTTTGGAACTGCAAGTGTAGCAACGGGCATCGTTATCAAAGAATTAATTGCAGCTGGTAAATTAAAGGGTACGATTAAAGTATATGGTTCCCCTGCAGAAGAAGGGGGTAGTGGTAAAGTATTTTTAGTACGCGCTGGATTATTAAATGATTTAGATGCTGTTATACATTGGCATCCAGATGTTGTGAATGCAGTGAGCACTTCAGTGGCGCTTGCGAATAAATCGGCAAAGTTTAAATTTTATGGTGTTGCTTCACATGCATCCATGTCACCTGATCAAGGAAGATCCGCATTAGATGGCGTTGAAGCCATGAACAATATGGTGAACATGATGCGGGAACATATTCCGCAAGAAACTAGAATTCATTATGTAATTACGAACGGTGGTAAAGCCCCTAATGTGGTTCCAGACTTTGCAGAAGTATATTATTATGTACGTCATCCAAAACGCAAAGAGGTCGTTGAAATTTTTGACAGAGTAGTCAAAGCTGCAGAAGGTGCTGCCTTAGGAACAGGTACTACGATGAAATATGATATCATTGGTGGCACACACGATTTATTAATTAACAAAACACTTGCTGAAGTAATGCAAGGCAACTTAGAAAAAGTAGGGGGCGTTACTTATACAGAGGAAGAAAAAGCATTTGCAAAAAAAATACAACCCACATTTAATGGAGCACCCATTGCTATGGAAACAGTCGCAACCATCAAACCACTGAGTTATGAAATGGGTGGTGGTAATACCGGATCAACTGATGTAGGTGACGTAAGCTATTTAAAGCCCACTGTTGGCGCGCGCGTAGCAACATGGGTTCCAGGAACAACAGCACATAGCTGGCAAGCAGTAGCAGCAGGTGGCACAGAGATTGGAACGAAAGGAATGTTGGTGGCAAGTAAAGCAATGGCATTAACTGCAATTGATTTAATGAGTAATCCATTATTAATTCAAAAAGCAACACAAGAACTTAAAACTGCTATTGGCGATTATAAATACAAAGCTTTATTAGGCGACATTAAACCAGCTTTGAATTATCGTGATTAGTGAGTAATAGAAGCGACAAAAAATTATTCGTTTGTTTCCGGGCGCATTTGCGGGAAGAATAATACATCTTGTATAGAAGGTTGATTCAACATCATCATACATAAACGATCTATTCCAATACCAATTCCCGAAGTAGGTGGCATGCCATATTCCAAGGCTCTTAAAAAGTCATGGTCAATAAACATGGCTTCATCATCCCCTCTTTCCATAAGTGCTACTTGATCCTCAAAACGCTTGCGTTGATCAATAGGGTCATTTAATTCCGTATAAGCATTGGCTAACTCTTTGCCATTGACCATTAATTCAAAACGCTCAACCAATCCTTCCTTTGAACGATGCTTTTTAGTTAATGGGCTCATTTCAATCGGATAGTCAATAATAAATGTTGGTTGGATATATTTTGATTCACTGGTTGCACCAAAAATTTCATCAATTAATTTTCCTTTTCCTATCGTTGGTGGCACATCAATATGTAATTGCTTACAAACATCTCTTAAGCCCGCTTCATCCATTGCTGAAATATCAATACCGGTATTTTCCTGTATGGCTTCCATAATCGTCACACGACGAAAAGGTGCTTTAAAATTAATAGTGGTATCGCCAACGGTTAGTTCAGTTTTTCCATGCAAGGTGATTGCAATCTTTTCAAACAATTGTTCTGTTATTTCCATCATCCAGAAATAATCTTTGTATGCAGTATACCATTCTAATACGGTAAACTCTGGATTATGCGTACGATCCATTCCTTCATTTCTAAAGTTGCGGCTAAACTCATACACCCATTCAAAACCACCGACAATTAATCGCTTTAAATATAATTCATTCGCAATACGCAGGTAAAATGGAACATCCAATGCATTATGATGCGTCGTAAAAGGCCTAGCAGCAGCACCCCCAGGAATAGCTTGTAACACAGGTGTATCCACCTCTAATGCACCACGGGTATTTAAAAACTCCCGAATGGTGGTCATTAATAATGTACGCTTTACAAAAGTTTCTTTTACATCTGGATTAATAATTAAATCAGCATAGCGTTGACGGTATCTGAATTCAGGATCCGTTACTGCATCAAACACATGACCATCTTCATCACGCTTCACCACCGGTAATGGCTTTAATGATTTTGCTAATAAGGTAATGGTACTGGCATGCAATGAGGTTTCACCAGTTTTGGTGACAAACACATATCCAGTTGCGCCTAAAATGTCACCTAGGTCCATGGCGTTTTTAGTCATCACGTCCCAATAGGTCTTATCCTCGTCTGGACAAATTTCATCTCTCTTTATATATAACTGAAAAATGCCCTTGTCATCTTGAATTTTTACAAATAACACTTTACCCTTATCATTCACGCTCATAATACGACCGGCAACACAAACCGCTGCAAATTGCTCTTTGGTTTCCTCGGTATAGTTTTGCTTTATATCACTTGAATAGTGGGTCACCGGATATAAAGGGGCTGGATAGGGATTAATGCCTGCAGCTTCTAATTGTTGTAATTTTTCGCGTCGAATGATTTCTTGTTCGGACAATGATTGACTCATGGATGTTATATATTATAGTAGATTATAGTGCAAAAGTAAAACTTAAGCATCAATTAACGAATAAAGCATTTTGAACCTCCTCAAAACTCAAGGAGAGGCAATCGCTAGGCTGCATTTGAGCTATAGAAAACTGCCCTATTTGGGACCGAATTAATCTTACAACGGGGAATCCCACACTTGCAAACATTTTACGGACCTGCCTATTTTTACCTTCGGTGAGCTGAATAGATACCCAGCTCGTAGGAATGCTTTTTCGCACCCGAATGGGAGGATTTCTTTCGGGTACTAATAGGTTATCGGGTAATATGTTAAGTATTGCTTTTTTAGTTTCATAGGTTTTCCCATCTACTGAAATGGTCACACCTTTGGATAAGGATTCAATTGCATCACTAGTGATTACGCCATCTACTTGCACCCAATAAGTGCGTGCATGCGCAAATTTTGGATGTAATAATTGATGATTAATACTTGTATCATTCGTTAATAATAACAAACCTTCACTATCATAATCTAATCGACCCACTGGATAAACATCCTTGGATACATTCAAGATATCTTTTAAGCACAATTTACCATCCGAGGATGTAAACTGCGATAATACTTGATAAGGTTTATATATTAAATAATATTCCATTTTTACAGTTGAATGAAAAAACAAAGTCCTCCTGAATGCTCAAGAGGACCTCGTATATGGATGGGTTAGTAAGTACGGGAATTGAATTCCCTTCACAATATTAAATATACTTTTTTCTAATTCAAAAAATATTTTAAACAAATTTATTGTGGTTATCCACATATTGCCATTTTTATACGATTATTTTATAGTAAAATAATGGCTTTACTAGTAGTAAATTTTTTATAAATTAATAAGCCCTATTATTTTGTAACTGTCTGAAACATTGATGAATAAAGGGTTTTATTAATTTGCATTATTTATATTTTTATAAATTAAAACTATTAAATGTTATGATTTTTTATATAACGAGGGGGTTAATTTATGCACTTAATGATGAAAAAAATATTTTTATAAAAAAGGGGCATTACCTTTGATTTAGGCCAAAAAACTACTTATGAAGCTACTTACACCCGTTTCTGTTGCATGGTTATCCAAATTAACCAATGCTGAAATTATCGGTAATCAACACTTAGAAATTACTGGCGTGAATGAAATTCATCAGGTTGAATTAGGTGATATTGTGTTTGTTGATCATCCAAAATACTATAATACTTGTTTAAACAGCGAAGCAAGTTGTATAATTATTAATGATAAAAATGTAATAGTGCCCGAAGGAAAGGCTTTGTTATTTTGTACTGATCCATTTGAAGCTTATTTAAAAATTGTAAAACACTTTAAGCCATTTATTCCTTGTGCAAAAGCAATAAGTGATGATGCAATTATAGGAGAAGGAACCATAATCATGCCTCATGTTTTTATTGGACCCAATGTAACCATTGGTAAAAATTGTGTGTTGCATCCGAGTGTTTCTATTTTATCAGATACCGTTATTGGGGATGAAGTAATTATTCAAGCCAATACGGTGATTGGAAGTGACGCTTTTTATTATAATACAAAAAAGGACCGCCAGGATTGGTATAAAAAACTACTCAGCTGCGGCAGGGTGGTCATTCAAGATAAGGTGGAAATAGGCGCCGGATGTACCATTGATCGCGGGGTGAGCGGCGATACTATTGTGGGAAGGGGCACTAAGATTGACAATATGGTACATATTGGTCATGATACCCAAATTGAACCCAATTGTTTGTTTGCAGCAGGGGTTGCCATTGCGGGGGGGGTTCAAATAAAGTCGGGGGTTACTTTATGGGGCCAAGTGGGCGTGACGAAGACAATAACCATTGGTGAAAACGCCACCGTTTTGGGTCATTCTGGCGTAACAGGTAGTTTGGCTGGCAATAAAGTATATATGGGATTCCCTGCAGAAGATGCTGGCATTAAGAAAAGAGAGATTGTTTGGATAAAACGCATCCCAGAATTATGGAAGAAGGTGATGGAATAAATGTTTGCTAGTTAGTTCCAATCCCAATAATCCCTAGTCACTTAAATGATACAGCGCTTTCATTTCTTTACAAATGCGTTGAATACTCTCGGGTAACGGACGATATTTAAAATCAGGAAAAGCTTTTAATAGTTTCGTGTTATCAAAATGGACTACTGCTTGCGCTGTAGCTGCTGTTTCCTTGGTTAATAAAGGTGACTTCCCTGTAATCAAACCTTTGATTGCTTCTAATCGCCATACGATGGCCGTAAGTAATGGTGTTACACGACGATACGGAGGGCGCTTATTAAATGCTTGTGCGATTAAACTAAAAATATATTGGTATTGCACATTTTCAGCGCTAACAATATATCGTTCACTTGTAATAGTGCTATCCATTAATAATTGCATCACATCCACCACATCCATTACATCTACAAAACCGCTCACCCCAGTGGTAAACCATGGAAATGCTTCATAGGCCGATTTAAAAATGCCCGAAGATCCCTTCGTCCAATCGCCCGCTCCTAAAATGATCACTGGATTTACGATAGCTACATTTAATCCTTCTGCCATACCGCGCCATACTTCCATCTCTGCTAAATACTTCGTTTTCCCATATTCACTATTACTTGTTTCCGAAGTCCAATTCATAGTTTCATCAATAGGCATTCCAATACGAATACGACCTAATGCGGCAACCGAACTTACATAAACAAGTTTTTGTATTTTATGTTCTAAACAAGCATTCACCACATTCGCAGTTCCTTCCTGATTGGCGATTAACATTTTGTGTTGGTCCTTGGGGGCAAATGAAACAATGGCTGCACAATGATATACTTGCGTCACTCCTTGCATCGCCTTCGTTAATGAAACCACATCTAAAATATCACCCAAAATCCAGTTTACTTTTTCCGCGCCTTCAAAACTGGGAATAGTTTGACGATAAAACGCAACCACCTGTTTGTCTTTGGCAAGCAATGACTTTATTAAATGCGAACCCACAAGACCACTTGCACCTGTTACAAAAATCATTGCTTATTCTTTTAATAGTTTAGATATATCTTGTTTTAATTGCTCCACTTCTAGCACTTTAAGTCCATCATAAATTTTACCACGCACTTTTCCTTGTCGGTCTACTAAAGCAAAAAATTGGGTATGAATAAATTGATCCTCTATTTTTTCTACATTGTTTTTAGGGTCGTCTAATAAATAAGAGCCGCGCGCCATTTGATATAAACTATCCTTCCGCCCTGTTAAAAAAATCCACTTTTGTGTATTCACTTGTAAGGAATCTGAATAATGCTTAAGTACTGAAACTGAGTCTGTGTCTGGATTACAGGTATGTGATAAAATTTGAAAATCAGGCTCGTTTTTATAAATCTCATACACCTGTTTCATATTTGTATTCAACTTTGGACAGATTCCTTTGCAAGTGGTAAAAAAATATTCTACGACCGTAATTTTATTTAATAAATTTTTATCAGTGACCGCCACACCATCCTGATTGGTAAAACTAAAGGGTTGCACATAATTTAATATGGGCATTTTCACCTTCCAATTGTCGGTACCCCTAAATACAAAATAATAAAAGGTGAGTAATAAGACGGTGAAAAATAAAAGATACAATTTCGTTTTTGTAGACATAGTTAGCTATTTAATTAAGTGCTCAGTAACCATACAAAATAGGACAATGCCCATCATTGCATTTTTACACGACAAAGGTAATATTATTTTAGAGGAACCGAGACGGGTTGTGCTAATATAACAACATTGGTTTATCTTTGTACTATGTTTAAAAATTGGAATTGGGACGCGCTTGGAATTGGAGCTTCATTGGCTTGTGCCATTCATTGCGCTTTATTGCCTTTATTTTTTAGCAGTTTGCCACTACTTGGAATCAACATTTTACACAATATCCAATTTGAATTAGGCATGATTATTCTTTCCTTTGGGATTGGTGCTTATTCATTATACCACGGTTACAAAAAACACCACCACTCCTATAGACCGATCATTTTATTTACCATCGGAATTGGATTAATGTTAAGCAGAATGGTATTTCGAGATTGGGATTTAATCTTATTATTTCCTGCAGCATTTTTTATCATTATTGCACATATCAATAATCATAATAGCTGTCGTATGCATAACCATGCACATGCGGATGACTGTGATCACTAAACAAAAGTATAGCTCATCTCTCCATCCTTTTCATCCTTGAGCTGAATACCCATGTCCGTTAATTGATTTCTAATTTTATCGCTGGTGGCAAAGTCCTTTCGCGCTTTGGCATCTTTTCTTATTTCAATCAACAACTGAATCACGCTGTTTAATTGTTGGCGATTGGCCCCTGCGTCCACTTTTAAACCTAAAATATTTTCAATGAATAAGGTAAGTTGTTCCTGCGCAAATATCCAAGTAGCCCCGGATAATGCATCTATCGAAATGTGTTTGTCCTTTAGTGAATTAATGGTAGGAATAATTTCAAATAAATTAGCGACCACTTTTGCAGTATTAAAATCATCCTCCATAAATTCTGTAAGCTCCTTCAACCAGGTGTTTACTTGTGTATCCAAATTGTCGTCCTTAGCAGTTGCGCCTCCAACAAAACTTTGCGCCTTTAACCACTCATAGGCTTCCATCAAACGACGCAACGCTTTTTCAGAAGCTTGTAAAGCTTCATTACTAAAATCAAGCGTACCCCTGTATTGGCTTTGTAATATAAAAAAGCGAACCGTCATGGGCGTATACGCTTGCGTTAGCTCATGATGATTTCCAGAAAATAATTCACTTAACTTAATTACATTGTTATAACTCTTACCCATTTTACGACCATTGATCGTAATCATATTATTATGCATCCAATAACGTGCAGGAATTTCATGATTGCATACGGTGCTTTGCGCAATCTCACATTCATGGTGTGGAAATTGTAAATCCATACCACCTCCATGTATATCAAACTTTTTACCTAAATACTTTGTAGCCATTGCCGAACATTCAATGTGCCAACCCGGAAATCCTTCGCCCCAAGGGCTTTGCCAACGCATTATGTGTTCTACCGGTGCTTTTTTCCATAGAGCAAAATCAACTTTATTTTTTTTCTCGTCTTGATTATCTAACTCTCGCGTCGTATCCAATTGGTCTTCTAAATTGCGACCGCTCAAAATACCATAAGGTTGATTTTTTTTGGAATAGTCCTCATTGTATTTTAAAACATCAAAATAAACAGAGCCGTTCGCTTCATATGCATACCCATCCTGCATAATTTTTTTAATCATTTCTATTTGTTCAATAATATGTCCAGTCGCAGTAGGCTCGATACTTGGCGGTAAATTATTAAACTGATCCATGGCCCAATGATACAAGTGCGTATATTTTTGCACAAGCTCCATGGGTTCTAATTTTTCTAGTATTGCTTTTGAAGCTATCTTATCATCAGCCACCTTTCCTTCTTCTTCAAAATGTCCTGCATCTGTTATATTTCTTACATAGCGCACCTTATAGCCTAGATGCATTAAAAAGCGATACACCACATCAAAGGTGATGAACGGACGCGCATGCCCCAAATGACTTTCACCACTTACGGTAGGTCCACAAACATACATACCTACATTAGGTGCATTTAATGGTTCAAAAACTTCCTTTTGACGTGTTAGTGAGTTGTATAGCTTGAGTGGCATAATTAGTATTGCCTCAAAGATATTTTATTTTCAATAAATAATTAAGGTTAATTCTTAATCAATTGCAGGTCGGCCATGATCATATGATGATCACTTAAGTTTTCATCCAATGATTCCCAGGCTTTTGTTTTCCAAGAAGCATTGGATAAGATATAGTCAATGCGAAGGGTAGGAGAAATTCCCAAATAAGAAGCACCAATTCCAAAGCCCTTTTCTAAAAAAGAATCGGACCAATCACCCCTAATTGTTTTGTAGGTATAGGAACTAGGTACATCATTAAAGTCGCCCGTGATGATACTCGGATAGGGGCTTTCATCTAAATATTTTTTAACTATTTGAGCTTGCACTGCACGTTCAACAAAAGCAGTACGCATTTTTCGAAGTACTCCCTTTTTGCCATCAATATCAATACTATTCGCCTGAGCGGTTGCTTCTAAGGCGATAAAATCATTCTGTTTAAATCGATAGGAAGCTAAGTGCGTTGTAAAAACACGAATGGTATCATCTCCTCTTAATAAATCAACGTAAATTAAGGATTCCTGATTGGTATAAGCAATCCGTTGTGCTTTTATGATTGGATACTTCGAAAAAATAATACAACCTAAGAAATAAGATTTTTCAGCAATCTGAATATCTTTTGAAAAGTAATTATACGGATAATTCTTATTGAAGTAGGTAGCGTGATTGGCAATGTCATTGGGCCGATCATTGGTGTTATACTCCTGCATACATATAATATCAGGATTCCATTTTTGAATGGAATACGCAATATCCTGTGTGCGTAATTTTAAGGTGCTCGTTGCCTGATTGCCATTAAACCCTTTGACATTCCAGCTAATCACACGACATATATTATCTTTCTTTTTTTGTGCCATATTCATACCCGGATGCCATGCCACCAAGGAAAATAGGGTTTCCCAGCCGATGGCTAAAGTAAACAAGGGAATGAGTGATAGGGATGGTTTTGCCAACAACCAAAAAATAAATAAAAGTAGTTGTGCAATAACAATATAAGGTGCGAGTAATCCTAAGAACCCATTGATCCAAATCAATGGAAGCGGTTTTATAAATAATGGATATAAAAATAAAAAAGTCAGCAGTAACTGTACTATTAAAAATATTTTTTTACCGATGCGTCTTATGCGTGATTTTTTAGCCATTGGTTTTTGGTGCTGCACTTTTATTTAACCAATGTAATAAATTATGCATCCATTTGCCTAAATCAACTCCCTTTTTTAATAACAACACATAAACAACGCTTGTTAAAACCGATGTTATTGTAACTAGCGAATTGGCAAATTGGTAATTTGTAAGTGTGGCAATCTGTAATGCAAAGTAAATAATACTTAATATCCATAAAGGAACGCCATTACCAATATTGGCTAAAAGTTTAAATCGAGGGGCTATTAATGTGGCGGCCATCACTAACGCACTTACACTCATGCTGGCACCCATTAAAGGAAAGGAAATAAAATTTGCGCTAATACCAAAGGACATCATAACGTAGGAAAGGCCGCCCATTAAGCCGGCGTAAAAATAAATAGGAAACAAATGCTTATTAGATTGATTCATTTGTAACACATATCCAAATACGGTTAACCAAATCATATTGGTAAAAAGTTCCCAAAAGCCGTCGTGCATCCAATTAAAAGTAAATAAACTCCAAATTTGTGTAAGCCATTGATCGCCGCTAGTGGGGACCGTAAATAAATGGAATATATTTTTATAAAATAATTCAATAGGGGTGCCATCTAAAAAATAAATTACTTTAAAAAACCCCAACATAACAAAGGCGACCAAATTGATAGCCAACAGCGCAACTAAAGCATTGTTGTCAGCACCTAATAGGGGTTTTTGATTTGGACCTGTTTGCATATACTGCTTATTTAATCAACGATTATAAATAGGAGTTCCCTTTCTTCTTCCATAAATACACCAACACAAAACCTACAATAGCGCCACCCACATGGGCCCACCTTGCTACATTATCACCCGCTGAATTTTCCAACGCTTTATATAATTCAAAAGCAAAATATAAAATACCCAACCATTTTGCTTTGATGGGGAATAAAAAATAAATATAGATATGGGTATTAGGAAATAAATATACAAATGCAATCAATATTCCAAACACGGCGCCACTCGCCCCTAAAGTCGCAGTGTTGATTGTTTTATTATAATAAGTAGTGATTAAATCCATTAATTCAGGTGCGAGGCCTGGTGTAGACAAGCTCACTTTATTATCACTTAATATGCGTGTCAATGGAATGCGGTGTGCTTGCGCATACTTTATTACAGCATCTGCAAATCCTGGCGAATTGGATTTACTTAAGGTGAGCAAATTTTGATATTCATTGCTTAAGGGTATAAACTCATAGGATAAAATAAGCAAGTGTATCACTGCTGCACCCAAGCCACATAAAAAATAAAATAATAAAAAGCGTTTGGGTCCCCATACATTTTCAAGAATAGAACCAAACATCCAAAGGGCAAACATGTTTCCTAAAATATGACCAAAATCGCCGTGCAAAAACATATGTGTAATTAGCTGCCATGGTTGATACAGTTCACTTTGCCACGCGTGCAATGCAAAATAATTTTCGATGGAGAAGCTACTCATGGGTCCGCCAAATGTATTTTGAGCTAAAAAAACTAATCCATTAATAATTAGTAAATTTTTAATGATGGTAGGTAATACTTCAAATCGAGTGGGACTAAATTGATTCATTCGTAATATATTTTATAATAAATCGGTACGTTTTAATTGCACTACATTTTCAATATGTAAGGTATGTGGGAACATATCTACCGGTTGTATTTTTGTAACTGTATACTTTTCACCTAATAAAGATAAGTCACGCGCCTGAGTTGCAGGATTACAGCTTACATATACAATTAAGGGTGCCTGTATCTCTAATAGCTTTTTCACTAATTTATCATGCATACCTGCGCGCGGTGGATCCGTAATAATGACATCTGGTTTGCCATGAGTATCAAAAAATGCATCATCGCAAATATCAATAACATCGCCTGCAAAAAAAGCAGTATGTGCTAAATTGTTAATTCTTGCATTTTCCTTCGCATCTTCTATGGCGTCCGCTACCACTTCAACTCCAATTATTTTTTTAGCTTCTTTGCTACAAAAAATACCAATACTACCTGTGCCACAATATAGATCATACACTACTTCCTTACCAGTAAGCTCGGCGAAGTTGCGCGTTACTTGGTATAAGCTTTCTGCTTGTTTTGAATTGGTTTGAAAAAAAGATTTAGGACTTATTTTAAAATCAAAATTTTCTAAAGCTTCTGTAATATAACCCGTGCCAAAAAATACTTGTGGCACTAAATCCTGCATACTATCATTTCGCTTTTCGTTGATGGTATATAATAGTGTCGTGATTTGAGGGAATTTTTTCAAGAACAAATTAAGTAAGGCTTCTCTTTTTTCGCCGCCATCATATCCTAAAATGACATTCACCATCCACTCCCCTTTCGTAGTATTGCGAATAAACATATTACGAAGCCAACCTTGGTGTTGTTTAATATTATAAAAAGGCATTTCATTTTCAATGGCAAACTGAACTGCTGTTTTTCTAATTTCATTGGTAGGCTCGGATTGTAAATAACAGGTATCTATCTCCACCACTTTTTCAAAAAAACCTCTTGCATGAAAACCGCCAGCACCAATCGATTTAACAGGTTCAAGCCCAGCAGCCTTCATTGCTTTGAACTCCTCAAAGGGTATAAATTTTTCAGTGGCAAAAGTATATTCTACTTTATTGCGATACCCCTGCGTTTCCTTGGCCCCCAATATGGGTGGGATAACTGGTAAAGGTATTTTAGCGATGCGCGTTAAATTATCAAATACTTGTTTGTGTTTGTACACCAACTGCTGTTCATAGGGTAACATTTGCCATTGACATCCGCCGCATACACCAAAGTGAGTACAAAAAGGTTTTACACGAATAGGCGAATAGGTATGAAATTTTTTAACAAATCCCTCTCCCCAATCAGCTTTGTTTTTTTGAAGTTGCACATCTACTACATCCCCAGGTACAGCACCTTCCACAAAAATTACTTTGCCATTCACCCTTGCAAGTGATTTTCCTTCGGCTGCATAATCTTCAATAAGGACATTTTCTAATAAAGGGGCTTCTTTCTTTTTTCTCACGATAGCAAAGGTAATACCCATGGATTAAAATAAGGGTAAAACTGAATTTTAATTGTGATTAGTTTTATTGATAATCGCTTATTTTTACAGCAATTTTTAAACACCCTGACTTTAATATAATGAGCATTAAAAAAGCGATCCTATTATTTGTGTTTTTACCAAGTTTTTGCTTTGCACAAACCAAAAAGCCAATTACAAAAAGCAGTACGAGTAGCGTTATTAATAGGCCAGCAGTAAATGCACAAGGCCACAGTATACAGATTAGCCTAAAACCATACCAAAATACCAAAATTTATATTGGTACGAATTATGGTAATTCTCGCGTACTCGCCGATTCTGCTATCTTAAATGATAAAAGCGAGGGTGTTTTTGCATCTAATAAAAAATTGACTCCTGGAATCTATTTTGTGGTATCTCCCAAATATGCCATCTTATTTGATTTTTTGGTGGATGAGAATCAAAAATTTAAAATTATTGCGGATACCACCAATTTAACAGATGTTACTATTATTGGATCGAAAGAAAATGACATATTTAAAAATTACTCGAAATCAATGAATGACATTGGTGCGCAGTTAAGTGAAATTGAAAAAGCATTCAAATCAGCTACCAATGCTAATGATTCAACAACACTTACCAATAAATATAATGATAAGAAAAAGGAAATGAACGAAAAGCGCCTTGCAATTATGAAAGGGCAACCGAATTCGATGACTGCTTATTTTTTAAATGTAATGCAACGCCCTGATGCGCCAGCTATTCCGATAGTGAATGGCAAAGCGGATTCCACCTACCCTTTTTATTTTATAAAGAATCACTTTTGGGATGATGTCGTATTCAATGATAACCGCTTGGTAAGAACGCCTTTTTTTGAAGCTAAGCTAGACGAGTATTTTAAAAATTATGTTTCCCGTGAACCAGATTCAATTATTGAGGAAGTGCAATACATGTTAACCGTTGCAAAAACGGGTAATGAAATTTATCCATTTTTGCTTTTTAAATTTACGAATAAATATATAAGCCCCGAGTTCATGGGTCAGGATAAAGTGTTCCTGCATATTTATCAAAACTTTTTTGCCAAAGGGGACACCACATTACTTAACGAGGCTTCTAAAAAATCAATCACCGAACGCGCTTATAGTATGATGGCCAACCAACTTGGATTAGCCGCACCCCCATTGGTTATAAATGATATTGACGATAAAAAAATATCTTTGTACGATATCGTTTCCCCATATACTTTTGTTGCTTTTTGGGATCCGACTTGTAGTCATTGTAAAGTGGAAATTCCAAGAGTGGATTCGTTTTATAAATCGATTTGGAGTAAGCTGAATGTAAAAATACTTTCAGTCAATATCAATTTTAAAGAATTGACTGCATGGAAAACTTTTATCAATGAAAATAAATTAGCAGGCTGGATGCATGCTTACCAAACGGAAGCTGATTTAAATAAAGAAATACAACAAGGCAAACCTACCACCATTCGTCAATTATACGATGTATTTAAAACGCCTACCTTTTATTTACTCGACGCGAATAAAAAAATTATCGCCAAAAATTTAAGTATTGAACAGTTCAATGATTTTTTAGTCAATACCAGTAATAAAAAAGCGCCTTAATTAAGGCGCTTTGAATTATTTAAATTGACGTGAATTACTAAAACACAGCGGCAACTACATCTTTCACCACTTTTGGTTTTCCTAAAGTGTAGTAATGTAATACCGGTACGCCAGCGGCTTTTAACTCCTTACTTTGTTGTATCAACCATTCTGTACCCACTTGCTCACAAGCCTCATCGGTAGTGGCAGCCAACATTGCAGTAGATAAATCAGTAGGTATATCTACATAAAAAATATTAGGTAAAATAGTCAACTGCTTTTTATTGGTGATGGGTTTTAAGCCCGGTATGATGGGAACAGTAATGCCTATGCTTCTGCAAGCGTCCACATATTCGAAATATTTTTTATTGTCAAAAAACATTTGTGTCATGATATATTGTGCACCAGCATCAACTTTTTCTTTGGCTTTTTGTAAATCAAATTCCATGCTTGGCGCTTCAAAATGTTTTTCAGGATAACCCGAAACGCCCATACAAAAATTACTCTTGCTGCCATTAATAATATCCTTATCCAAATAGATACCATTATTCAATCCAACCACTTGCTTTAATAATTCAATGGCTTGCTTGTTACCATTGTGTTCTGGCACAAAAGTTTTTTGTCCTTTCTCCGCATCACCCCTTAACACCAATACATTGTCAATACCTAAAAATTGTAAATCTATTAATGCATCTTCCGTTTCTCTTTTGGAAAAGCCACCACAAATAATATGTGGCACCGCATCTACATTATAATGATTCATAATTGCCGCACAAATACCTACCGTACCGGGGCGTTTACGCACATCTACTTTTTCCTCCACACCAGCTGCGTTGGTGCGAATAATGGTTTCGCTACGATGATAGGTGACATTAATCCAAGAAGGCTTAAACTCCATCAGTGGATCTAAGTGCTCATAAATGTAAGCGATGGTTTTTCCTTTTAAAGGGGGTAATACTTCAAAGGATACTAGGGTGTCTTTTGCTTTTGCTAAATGTTCAATTACCTGCATAGTGTACAAAAATAGTTAATATTAGTTTCCAATGAGTCAAATCCTATATTTCCCCTTATTTTTGTATAAATATACATCGTGATACTCGCTATACATACCGACAAATTAATTAAACAATATAAGGGCCGCAAAGTAGTGGACAATGTGAGTATATCGGTTAAGCAAGGGGAGATTGTAGGGCTATTGGGACCGAATGGGGCCGGAAAAACGACTACTTTTTATATGGTCGTTGGATTAATTGCACCCGATGAAGGCCGCGTATTTTTAAATGATGAAGATATTACCAAGCTTCCTATGTATAAACGTGCACAAATGGGCCTGGGTTATTTACCACAGGAGGCAAGTGTGTTTCGAAAATTATCTGTCGCTGATAATATTATGGCCGTTTTAGAAATGACCAAATTAACAAAAGGCGAAAGAGAACATAAATTAGAATCTCTTTTAGATGAATTTAATTTACACCAAGTCCGTAATAATTTTGGAGATAGTTTAAGCGGTGGCGAACGTCGTCGTACCGAAATTGCACGCGCATTATCAGTGGACCCTAAATTTATTTTATTAGACGAGCCCTTTGCTGGCGTGGATCCTATCGCAGTAGAAGATATTCAATCTGTGGTGGCTCGATTAAAATTAAAAGATATTGGTATTTTAATAACGGATCATAATGTGAATGAAACATTATCCATTTGCGATCGTGCCTATTTATTAATTGAAGGAAAAATATTTAAACACGGTAGCGCGGAAGAGTTGGCAGAAGATGAACAAGTGCGCCGATTGTATTTAGGAACCAACTTTGAATTAAAACGCAAGGATTGGATTATTGAGATGGGTACCAAACCTAAATAAAAGTCCCTAAGCTGCCCTACTAAAGCAGCCCTTATTACTTAATTTATTAAAGCGTATAGTGTATATTGTGACACAGCTATGAAGATTTTCAGCCCCGCACTGTCAAGATTGGCTCGTTTCCGTTACTGGCATATCGAGCATTGGGTAAATAACCCCATTGCGGCGCAGCGCGAGGTATTACAAGATTTAATTACCCACGGCCAATACACGCAATTTGGAAGGAAGTACCAGTTTGCTAATATCTTCAATATTCGCACATTTAAAAAAACAGTTCCTATTCATGAGTACCATGATATGAAACCCTATATTGACCAAGTCATGGAGGGCGAGGATTCTGTATTATGGAATACGCCTGTAAAATGGTTTGCGAAAAGCAGTGGGACGACTAGCGATAAAAGTAAGTTTATTCCATTAACCGAGGAAAGTATTCAGGACAATCATTTTCAAGGATCAAAAGATGTATTAGCCTTGTATTACAAAGCAATGCCTGATAGTGATTTGCTTACGGGTAAGGGTTTGATTATTGGAGGAAGTCATCAAGTACATCCCATTAAAGAAGATATTCAATACGGAGATTTAAGTGCGGTGTTATTACAAAACTCTCCCTTTTGGGCTGGCTTAATTCGCACACCTGAACTGTCGATTGCTTTAATGGATGAATGGGAAGCAAAAATTGAAAGCTTAGCGCAAAGTACCATCAACGAAGATGTCACCTCCATCGCGGGTGTTCCAACCTGGACATTGGTGTTGTTAAAAAGAATTCTTGCGTTGACTGGGAAAAAATCAATCAAAGAGGTGTGGCCCAATTTTGAATTGTACATACATGGTGGTGTTTCCTTTACCCCTTATAAAGAACAGTTTAAAAAAATTATCGGTGCTGATTGTAATTTTTTAGAAATATATAACGCAAGTGAAGGTTTTTTTGCAGCACAAGATAATGTTAAGGAAGAGGGTATGTTATTGTTTTTGGAACATGGTATTTTTTATGAATTCATGCCTATTGAAGAATATGGTAAGGAGCAGCCCTTGACTGTTGGATTAAACAAAGTGGTCGTTGGAAAAAATTATGCAATTGTGATTAGCACCAATGGTGGATTGTGGCGCTACTTAGTAGGAGACACGATTCAATTTACTAATCTTGCGCCCTACCGAATAAAAGTCAGTGGTAGATTAAAACAATTTATAAATGCATTTGGGGAAGAATTAATTGCAGATAATAGTGATAAAGCCATGAGTGAAGCCTGTGCTAGTTTTGGTGTAGCTATCAGGGAATATACTGCAGCCCCAATTTATATGTCCGACAATAATTCAGGAGCGCATGAGTGGTTAATTGAATTTGAAAACGAGCCTGCTGATTTACCTGCTTTTACTATTGCGCTTGATAATAACCTAAAAGCAGCCAACAGCGACTATGAAGCAAAACGCCATAAGGATATTGCATTGGGTTTGCCACAAATTACAAGTGTAAAAAAGGGTTGCTTTCATACTTGGTTAAAACAAAAAGGGAAATTAGGGGGCCAACACAAAGTGCCAAGATTATCCAACGAGCGCCACTTTATTGAAGAAATAAAAAAAGTAAATCAGGTGTTATAAATTACAGAATAATACTTTCGCAGGATTCTGCATTAAATTGTCTGGAGACGAACAAATTGCTTATAATTCAAAATCAATTCCTTCGTATAGTCAAGTTTATCCTTTAGCATTCTCTTTTTTACATCCCCAGTATAGGTAGTACCCAAATGGTCAAAGAAATGTTTTGTCGTAAATATGGCCATCTCTATCATGATCGGAAAAGTATCAAAGCCTCTTTTTTCTAATAAATAATAAATACTTTTTTTATTGATTGTTCCTTTTCGTTTTGAAATAAAACCCATCCCTTCTAATTTTTTTAATCTATTGGAAAGCATTTTGCTTGGCACTTTTTCAGGAGATTCTTTGAACTCATGAAACATGGTTTTGTGCCCCCAAATCATATCTCTTAAAATAAGAAGTGTCCACTTATCTCCTATAATATCTAGGCTAGTAGCGACTGGACAAAGGGATCTGAATGCAACATTTTCTTTCATATTTCTCAAATATTATTTCGCCACAAAATTACATGAATTTGAATTAATATTTTATTATTACTAATCCAAGTGTGTTGTTGGCTGAATCATTCATATAGAAGTAAATAGAGATAGGTCTATTTTTCATTATAATGACCAAACCCGTTATCTTTGTAAATATTAGAAAATAAGACTATTCATAGTTATCTGTTTAAATAAAAAAAGCGCATGAAACTATTATCAGGAAAAGTAGCCATTGTAACTGGAGCCGCTCGTGGTATTGGTGCAGCAATTGCATTAAAACTAGCTGAACAAGGTGCACATATTGCATTCACTTATGTAAGTGATAGCAGTGCCGAAAAAGCAGCAGCACTTGAAACAGCAATCATCAATTTAGGCGTTAAAGCAAAAGCTTACCAAGCCAATGCGGGCGATTTTGGCGCCTGTGAAACCTTTGTAAATGCAGTACTTGCCGAATTTGGTGCGATTGATATTTGTGTCAACAACGCAGGCATTTCAAAGGATAACCTATTATTAAGAATGACTGCAGAACAATGGGATGACGTGATGAATACGAATTTGAAAAGTGTTTTCAATATGACCAAGCAAGTTATTCGTCCTATGATGAAAGCAAAATCGGGAAGTATTATTAATATGAGTTCGATTATAGGTATCCGAGGCAATGCAGGACAAAGTAGTTATGCTGCAAGTAAAGCGGGTATTATTGGCTTTACTAAATCGATCGCCCTTGAATTAGGTAGCCGTAATATTAGATGTAATGCCATTGCACCTGGATTTGTGGAAACAGATATGACCCATTATTTAAATGAAGGGGAAGCAGGGAAAGCCTTTTTGGAAAAAATACCATTAGGTCGTTTTGGTAAAGCAGAAGAAATTGCCAACACCACTTTATTTTTAGCAAGTGATTTAAGTAGTTATATCACAGGTCAAGTAATTAGCACTTGTGGAGGTTTGAATATTTAAAATGGATTAGCGCATAAAGCGCTTTGCAATAAAAAAAGGAGTTCCGATAAATCGGGACTCCTTTTTTGTTATTTATAGTAAACTATGAATTAAATTCTTGCGTCTATTTCTTTTTTCAAATCCGCATAAATGCTTTCTACCGTACCCTCTCCTTTTATAGAAACCACTTTATCATACTGTGCATAATACTTTTCAACCGCTGCCGTTTTATCATGGTACTCCTGAATTCGAGCACGAATAACGGTTTCATTGGTATCATCACTACGACCCGAAGTAGCGCCACGTCCTAATAATCTTTTTACTAATTCCTCTTCGGCCACTTCTAATGCCAATACAATATTAATTTCACTTGACTTTTCCTTTAATAAAGCATCTAATGCAACGCATTGTGCAGCAGTTCTTGGGAAACCATCAAATAAAAAACCGGTTGCTCCCGGATGCGCATCTATAAAATTACCTACCATGCCAATCACCACCGCATCCGGTACTAATTGACCTTGATCCATAAAGTTTTTTGCTTCTAATCCCAAAGGGGTTTGTTGCGTTATTTCAGATCTTAATAAATTGCCAGTAGAAAGATGTTTTAAGCCAAACGCTGCAATAATATTTTCACTTTGAGTGCCCTTGCCGCTACCGGGAGGTCCGAATAAGATTAAATTGAACATGCTAAATAATTAGGGTGCCAACAAATATACACAACTCGCCTAAAATTTTGGTCAACAAAAACCAAAAAACTAAACAATTTATCTGAATGCTTGTTAGTATTTTTGTAACTACAATAACGTCTATGTATAAATTACTTTTTTTGGTACTTTTCATCAGTCAAACCGCTTGTTCACAAACCAGCAATAAAGCCAATACAAAAAACAATACCATGTCTAAAAACATTTATTACTCTACCACCAACAAGGAAAAGGTCGTTGTCCCAGATAGTGTTTGGAAGCAAATATTATCGCCTGAGGTTTATGCTGTTGCTAGACAAAAGGGAACCGAGCGTCCTTTTACAAGTCCTTTCGAGACCTCTAAGGAAGTGGGCACTTATCATTGTGTTGCTTGTGGAAATCCCTTATTTAAAAGTGATACCAAGTTTGATAGTGGTTGTGGTTGGCCTAGTTTTTTTGATCCTATTGCTAAAGGTGCCATTATATATACACCCGATAACACCCACGGCATGACACGTACCGAAGTGCAATGCGGAAAATGCAAAGCACATTTAGGACATGTGTTTGAAGATGGACCGCCACCGACTGGTTTACGTTATTGTATTAACGGTGTGGTTTTGGCCTTGGAGAAAAAATAATACATCGCGTAAAGTGTGATAAAAACACCAACAAAGGAAAGTATCATCACGCTTTGTGAAAAAAACTGGGTCCAATTTATCTGTAAACTCATGCCTTCTTTCATAAGCATAACGCTTACACTTCCGACATAGCCCACGGCGTCCGCCACATAAATAAAGAAGCCCGCATTGCCCTTCATGGAAAATGCAGCAATCAATCGGTCAAAGAAGATGGAGTTAAATGGTATGTACACTAAATAAAGTCCAAGCCCAACCCAAATCATCCACCAAAAAGGATCTAATAATTGTTGTGTAAAATAATAGGTGGAAACACCGGCTAAAATAAAGCCCAGCAAAATAAAAACATGTGCGACCATTAAAGCCTTAAAGCTATTTTTAATGAACACAACCGCGCCTATAATTACTAAAATAAAAATAGTAATCGGGATTTCGGTTTGGGTGAAAATTGCTGGCTTAGAACCATAACCCATTTCCTTCCACATATCTGCTGAAAAATTATCTCGTATATCTCTGAAAATAGTAGCGAATAAATAAATCGCTACAAAGGCGATTATGCCAGGTAAATATTGTTTTAATAATTGCTTACGATCTAGCGCAGTCATAGGTATACGCTTGGTTCTGAGGGCCTCATCTTCTGCAGAAGGTGGCGGTACTTTTTCTAATCCATACACACATATAATTAATGGCAGCGCGAATACCAATCCAGTAAAAAACGGAACCCAAAATTCAGTAACATGATATTGGGCCATTAACCAAGCACCGACTGACTTTACCCAGCCGGAGGAAAAGATAAAACTCACCGCTAATGCAGCACCAATAAAATCAGTGCTTTTGCGTCCTTCTACATAGGAAAAAACAACGCCCCATAACATGCCCAGCGGGAAACCATTTAAAAATAAAAAGATAACATTATAAGGTGCAGGCACAATGGCAAATAATAACCAAGCCATCCAAGCAATACCGGTGAGTAAAAAAATAATTTTATACCGATTTACTTTTTGTAATCCTGAAATAAATTTAATACCATAAAACTTGGCTAATAAATAACCCAACATTTGACTAATCACGAGTGCCGTCTTAAATGCAATGGGGCCAAAGCTAAGTCCAACACAAGTGCAAACCGTAAATGATTTTCTGAAGCCAAAAATAAATACATAGGTACCAAAGGATACAAGGGCAGCATAAAGTGCAATGTATTTATCTTTTGATA
>CAJBLA010000213.1 GCA_903953815.1 uncultured Bacteroidota bacterium
ACAAAATATGTTACACCAACCCAGTTGGCGGCTAAAACATTTGATCAAACACCTATTACAAATTCAATTGCAACAAAGCTAAATATTGCTGATAGTACAAAATATGTTACACCAACACAATTAGCAGCTAAAACATTTGATCAAACACCAATTACAGCTGCGATTGCTTCTGAAGCTACAACTGCTAGGGCTGCTGAGTTAGCCCTTTCCAATAGTATTACTACAAATACAATTAGTATCAATAACCTAACTAGTAATATAAATTCGAATACAGTAAGTATTACGGCAATTACAGCTGCGATTGCTTCTGAAGCTACAACTGCTAGGGCTGCTGAGTTAGCCCTTTCTAATAGTATTACTACAAATACAACAAGCATTACAGCGAATGCAACAGCTATAAATTTAAAGGCGCCAATAGCTTCGCCACTGTTTACTGGAACAGTTACTACAGATATCATTAATACTGGTGCATTGAGTGCTACAAGTGTTACTGCACCTACTTATGCTTCTGTTCCTAAAGCATTAGCTTATACAGGATCAACTATAAACTGGAATCCTGCACAAGGTTTAAATGCAGCGATTACATTAACCCAAAATAGCGATTTAAACTTTACCTCTCCTCCTCCTGTAGGTTCTTATGGAACTATTGTACTAACACAGGATGCCACTGGTAATAGAACGATTACTTTACCATCAATTCCTAACGTAAGCAATAAAGTGCTCGGGTCTACCTCCACTTCAACTGTTGCATTATCAACAGCAGCTAACTCAAAAGACATCTTAAACTTTTATTATGATGGAACAAACTGCTATTGGAATATTGGTCAAGGATATGGTACAGCGGCAAGCGGCGCATCGAGCACTGCAAACTTAGCTTCAGGTGTTACTGGAACATTACCTTTAGCAAATGGAGGTACAGGTGCTACAACTGCATCAGCAGCATTAACTAGTTTAGGTGGGGCACCATTAGCATCGCCATCATTTACGGGAGCAGTTACAGCTCCAATTTACGCTTCTACACCGCAAGCTTTAACTGATGCTTCCGTAATTTCTTGGAATCCATCTATAGGGTTAAATGCAAGTGTAACATTAGGCGGTAACAGAACATTAAGTTTTTCAACGACACCAGTAGCTGGTGCGTACGGAACATTGATTGTTACCCAAGATGGGACAGGAAATAGATCTTTAACATTACCGTCAACTACCAACGTAGTCTTAGGGTCAACTTCGACAACTTCAATTGCTTTATCTTCTGCAGCAAATGCAACCGATATCCTTAATTTTTATTATGATGGCGCTAAATGCTATTGGAATATTGGACAGGGATATGGTACCGCGGCAACCGGCGCCTCGAGCACGGCAAACTTAGCTTCAGGTGTTACTGGAACATTACCTTTAGCAAATGGAGGTACAGGTGCTACAACTGCATCAGCAGCATTAACTAGTTTAGGTGGGGCACCTTTAGCATCGCCAACATTTACGGGAACTGTTTCTACAAGTGCATTAAGTTCAACAAGTATAACTGCCCCTACGTATGCCTCAACTCCAATTGCATTAACTTATACGGGAACTAACATAAATTGGAATCCTGCACTTGGTTTAAATGCAGCAATTACGTTAACGCAAAATAGTGGATTAAACTTTACAGCTGCTCCTCCTGTAGGATCTTATGGTACAGTGGTTCTTACACAGGATGCTACAGGTAATAGAACGATAACCTTGCCATCAATTCCTAATGTTACCAATAAAGTATTAGGATCAACTTCGACTTCAACTGTTGCTTTATCAATCGCTGCTAATTCAAAAGATATTTTAAACTTTTATTATGATGGTACAAACTGCTATTGGAATATTGGACAGGGATATGGTACTGCGGCAACCGGCGCCTCGAGCACTGCAAATTTAGCTTCAGGTGTTACTGGAACATTGCCTATAGCAAATGGAGGAACAGGAACCACGACATTAACAGGGTTAGTAAAAGGAAATGGTACAGGTGCAATGACAGCTGCTGTTGCTGGTACAGATTACCAAGCTCCCCTTACGCTAACGACAACAGGAACTGGGGCTGCAACATTATCTGGGACAACACTTAATATTCCTACGCCGGCTTCTGGGTCATCAAATGCCGCAGTATTTTTACCAACCATAGTAATTGGAACTCAGCAGTGGGCTAGATTGAATTTAGATGTTGTAACATATAGAAATGGCGATATAATCCCGCAAGTTACAGACGAAGCTACTTGGAATAGTCTAACTACTGGAGCTTGGTGTTATTACAATAATGATCCTGCCAATGCCAAATATGGGAAACTTTATAATTGGTATGCTGTAAATGATCCACGAGGATTAGCACCTACTGGATGGCATATACCTACTAACGCAGAATGGGGAATTTTAATCGATAAATTAAATTCTTATCCAGGTGTTTTAACTAATAAATTAAAAGCTGTCGGAGCAGATTGGCAAAGCAATACATCCGCAACTAATGAGAGTGGATTTACAGGTCTCCCAGGTGGAACCCGCTCTATTGGTGGTTTTAATCGTCTAGGTCAAATTGGTATGTGGTGGAGTTCTGGAACTTGCGCATATGCGTATATGGAATATACCAGTAGTAATTTGAGTAGATCAGGTAGCAATTCGGAATTCGGGATATCTGTTCGATGTGTTAGAGACTAAAAATTCGATTTTATAAAATTTTACAATGAAAAGATTACTGTTCATATTATTCATCTTTAGTGCATCAATTTCAAATGCGCAACGAACAATGTTTGGCGGCAATAATAATTATGTTGCTCCAGTTGGTCCACCACCTCCTCCTGTAGTTATTACTGATGGACTTGTTTTATGTTTAGATGCCACGAGCACATATTCATATGGTGGTGGTACTGCATGGAATGATATTAGCGGACAAAGTAATAATGCAACTTTAATAGGTAACCCTGCATTTTCTAGCAACCCAGGAAGCTTTTCTTTTAATACTAATAAACATGCAATCACTTCTAATAAAAGCATGACCTTAAGCTCAGCTACTTTTATAGCATGGATTAATCCATCACAAACACAAAATGATTGGAATGCTATTATTATGACTAGAGCCGGTTGGGGAGGAGGTGATATTCGCGCAACAGGTATGCACTTATGTTCAAATAATGGTATTGGTTATCATTGGGATAACTATGCAGAGCATGGATGTAATGGGCAATTAATAGTGCCAAATAATGAGTGGTCTATGATTGCATTAACCATTACTGGCAATACAGCAACAACCTACTTATTAAAATCAAGTGGAGTAACATCTGTAGCCTATTCTCGACCTAATCCTGCAGTTTCTGGAATTGCTAATTTTTATATTGGTTGTGACCCTTACGATCCAAGTTCAATTGCAAGAGCTTTTGTGGGAAAGATTGCCACATCGTTGATTTACAATAGAGCCTTAACTCAAACAGAAATCTCAACAATATTTGATTCTCAAAAAGTAAAATTCGGTTTATAAAATATTCTTATGAAAAAATTAGTAACAATCCTCTTTTTATTTTCTGCATTTGTAATTAATGCACAAGAATCTTTTTTTAGAGGGAATAATAATTATGTTGTACCTCCGCCGCCGCCCTTTCAGGCGCCTCCAATTACTACTGGAGAAGTAACTAATGGTTTACTTTTGTATTTAAATGCGGGCAATAATGTTAGTTATTCAGGCAATGGTAATACTTGGTATGATTTAAGTGGAAATAATTATCACGGAACTTTAAGGGCAAATGGCTCTGGCGCTTCTCCTATTTTTCAAAACGGAAGTTTTGCTTTTAATGGAAGCAGTTCTTATGTTTCGATAGAGTCATCTGTCATTCCAAATACTGGATCTTTTACAGTATCGACATGGGCTAAGATCCCTCCGGGTGCATTTATCGAATTGATCAATACGAGGAATCCAGCAAATCAAATTATCGGGTTTCTTTTAACATCCGCAAATAATAATATTAGAGCACAAATTATTAACCCCACCGTAAATCATTATAGAATTGAGGGAACACATTCTACAATACAAGACGATACTTGGCATTTAATAACGATTACATTTAATGAATCAACTAGCACAATGACGGGTTTTGTTGATAATTATTTAGTTCAAAGTCATAATATTGCACCAGGGTCTTTAGTTGGGCAAGGATATTTTAGTATTGGTTGGAACTATTCATGGAATGCAGGAGGTCTAGAATACTATAGAGGATCTGTTGCAACCGTTTCGGTATATAATTATGCACTAAGTAGTAGTGAAATAACCACAAATTTTAACGCGATTAAAACTCGTTTTGGTTTATAGTTTCTTATGGGTCTTTTGCAGGCTACGCAAATTTTGGTAGGTAGTCCTGTTTTTGGTTCATCAACTTTGGCGAATGGTTCAGGGAGTTTCACATTTAGTCCCAATATTAATGCGATAACTACTAAAACTTTTACCATTGATAATGAAATTACTTATATCGCTTGGGTAAATCCATCTCAATCTTTTGATGGTGGTGTGATTGTTCGAAGGACTGGCTCTGATTATTAAAAATTTAATATGAAAAAATACATAACCTCATTCGCTATAATTATTTCGAGTGTTTCTTGCATACCTCCGGGTAAACTTAGTGAGTCATTAGATGCTAATACTTTACTTACTAAAAAGTATGATACCTTAAAAACTAAGTTAACCGACACGGTGGCTAATTTTAATAATAGCATTAGTACTTTAAAGTGGAATGTAAATACTTTAAAAGATAGTGTTAGCTACTACCGCGCATTAGCCTCTAAGCCACCAGTAATTACTGAGGGAGAAGTGTTTTTAAATCAAATGCTAGGACTCTCCTTGCTTAGCAAGTCAGAGTTAGCAGGTATTAAAACCACAAAAGGTCAAAATGGCGGGGATCATCTTTGGTTAGATAGCTTTAAAGCAGATATGAAAAAATATACAGCTGCTGATGCCGATGTTAAATTGAACAAAGGCTATGTATTTATAGATGTTTCTGATAAAATCTTATTTAATAGCAGTAGTTACACGCTTACAAAAAAATCGAAACAAGTATTAACCACTATTGCTGGTTTATTACAAGC
>CAJBLA010000214.1 GCA_903953815.1 uncultured Bacteroidota bacterium
CTTAAAGTTCTATTTCCATTGATGCCTAATTTTGCGTCTGGATGTTTTTCATTATCTAAAATTTGATATTCTAAACCCAAACCTGATCTTTGCGTTTTATAAGGAGTAGATACAAAATATTTAACGCCAGAATTTGCACCTTCACTTAATTTAAAATCAAAATTTAATTCATAGCTAGTAAAAGTATTCGCTGTTAACAAATCACCATGTTTGACTTTTGAAGCAGTATCACTTTTCATTATACTTAATATACCATCATTAACTACCCAACCTGATGCTGGAGGCGCATCCTCTCCTACCATTTTCCAACCTTCTAAATTTTTGCCATTAAATAATAAGGAAAAACCTTGCGCCACTTCTTGTGGAGATAAGGTGTTTAATGTATAGTTAGCCACTGGTGTAGTGTTGTCCAATGGACGCGGCTTCATATCTTTTCCTGTTTGAATGCGAATATTTTTCCATGCAATTTGTGCGCCACCATCTCTATCTTTTACTGAATGTACTTGTAAAGCGATAATACCTTTCATTGTTAAATCATCTACCATATAGGATACAGGCACATCATTCACCCAAGTTCTTATTACAGAACCAATAGCTTCAATGCGGTATTTATTCCAATCATTCTTTTTAAACGCATTTTTGGCAGCTGGATTCATTTCGGTTTGATACATCCATCCACGACGCGCTTCATCATAAATACCCCCTGACCAAGCTCTGTCTGAAGGATCAATCTCAACTTGCAAGCCATGTACACGACCTTTGTTGAATTCCGGGATGGATAAGCTTCTGATTTGAATACCTGAATTCATTTCCCCAACTTTTAAATCTACTTCAAGAATAAAATCTCCATATTCGGCATCACAAGCTAAAAACGAGTTAGGCTCTCCAGTAACAGTTGTGCCCACAATCGTACCATCAACAACTTCGTATTTAGCTTTACCATTTAATTGATGAAAGCCATTTAAAGTTTTTCCATCAAACAAGCTTTTCCATCCTTTATTCTGCGCACTTAAAATAAAAGTGCATAAAATAAATAAAGAAAGTAATTGTATTTTTTTCATATGGTTAAATTTTTAGTTGAATTAATTTTGATTAATTCAATTTTTACGTGGTTATATATTAAGGTTTATTGATTTTCATTTCATTGATCCATTGTTGTATTAAAGCAACGCCTTCCTCGTGCACTAAGTTTCGTCCCAATTCTGGCATTCTTTCGCCCGGTGCTTTTGTTTTCATTCTGTATAATAGAATAGAAGCATTTGCATCACCCGGAACAATGTCATACAAATTTCCACCAGATCCATTCCCAGCTGCTACCGGTGTTTTATTAATTCCTAAAGCAGTTGAATTTGTTTCATGTGCTGTTAAATAAAGTCCAGAAGTTTGCGCAGGCCCATCACTACGATGACAATGCGCACAATTTATTTCCAAATAAGCCCTTGCACGCGCATTTAGATCACCTGTACTTGGATCGTTCCATACTGCTGCTTTTGGCAGGTTGCCATCAGGTACTGATTTTAATAGGCCATGTTTCTTCCAGTAAGCTATTTGATTTTGCTTCCCATTACTATAGTTAAAATCACCATTCATTTGCGCTACCGAAGGTCCAATGGGCATCATTTTATCATTACTATTATGACATCCTTTACACTGGTTTTGATTCGGCACTACATATCTCACCTGTTGCGCAATTCCTTGTGGATTGATAAATTTAACTTGCTTCTGATCACCTGCAATTTCTAAAATCGCATCCGACTGATCCTCATTCCAAACATAGGTCATCGCTTTCCAGCCATCTGACTCGTGGATAAGCAATCTAGTTTCCATCACATCAATATCCTTACCTAAATTTCTTTGATCTGCTGAATAATAAAAACTCTTAACGATTAAGGTCCCTGTTGGAAAATCAAGTACTCCTTGTGCTTTATAATCCACTTTTGCCCCTTTTGGGAATCGAATCAACCTTGATTTTTCTGCGTAATCAGTATAAAGTGGGGTATTCAATGTATATGGAACCAAATCCTTTTTTGGAATCAGCTGCGACATCTTTCCTTCAAAAATGCCCCATTCAGATAAATTTTCTGGATAATTGGGTTTGTTGGTCTTGAATGATGAATTGATCAAGATGACAAACAAAAGTCCTATACTAAAAATCCTTACCATATCTTATTTGTTTGTACAATTAAACATTTCGTTTGGCACAATTGCCATATCCTTAAATAAATTAGAAGCATCTAAATTTACAATAGATTGATTTGTATTATTTATAATTGAAATACAGTTACCTGCAGTCCAATTTCCGTTTGCATCTAACAAGGCTTTATTTTTAATCCCATCATAGATGATATGTGGTGTGTTTTCCTTAAACCTTTTTGAAACAATCATACCTAATGGGTCAGCACTCACTGGCCTACCCACTTGACGCTCAAATTGATTATCATAAATGGATATGGCGGATGGATATGGATCATATAATTTATCCTTGATAGGTTTACCTGTGGTGAAATAACTAATAATTCCAGTACTTACACTTTGATTATTGATTATTTTATTTTTAAAAATATTGATCCCTTTCGCTGCTAAAATCAAAATACCAGTACCTGTAGGAACAGATGCTACAATATTACCCTTTGGTGCAAAATTTGGGAAATTGTTATCATGAATATAATTGTCATGCACATTTACATCACCCCCTTTTTTTTGCACTAAGTCCGGTAAATCAAATACCAATACGCCGCCTGTATTTTGGTAAGCTTCATTGTTAAACACTTCGGCATGAATCGAATTTTCAATTTCAATTCCCGCTACATTATAATATGCTTTTGAATTTTTAACAACGATATTTTTTGACTGGCCCACATAAATCCCTGCATCTGATGCCCCCATGGCTTCACATTTATCGATCATTACGCCATCACATTGAACAGGATAAAATCCATACCCGCCATTCTCCGGTCCTGGAGCTCCAGTCCACTCCGTTTTTACATCACGAAAAGTAATATTGTTGACATGCATTGTTTTAATGGCATCTCCCTTAGCATCCTGCACACTAAAACCTTCCAACACGATATCATCACAATTACTTACCCTGATTCCTTCAGCCCCATCCGTTTGGCCTTTAAAACTCAACTTGGTTTTATTCATGCCTTTACCACGAATGGTAATTTTTTTCTTTTCTTCTAACGACAATGTATTTGTAAACTCAAATACCCCTTCAGGTAATTCGATAACAGCACCTGCCTCAGCCAAAATAAGTTGTTTTTGCAATTTCTTTTGCACATCCGCTTGGGCCAATCCTTGTATTGAAAAAACGATAGTGCCAATAAAAAATAATGCGATTGATTTCATGAAAACTATTTTTAAAATTTATTTTGATTAAACTATTTGTATAGTATGTTTAAACGGTGTAATTCCTGTTAAGTAAACAGTAGGTGCCGACATTTTTGGCAAGGCCCCTCTCAATTGATACCCGGTATGCTCAAATTTACCTGGGCCAAAATTGATGGTATCTGAACCTACTGTATAAGAACCTTGTTTTCCTTTTAACACATATGCGGTAGGATTATTGGGTATAGATTCAACACCTTCAAATTTTCCGCCGTCACGTAAAATAAGCTCCATGGATACGGGCACTTTATCGGTACCTGTAATTGCTATGTCCACTTCAATACCATTATTCAATGGAGTGATTCTGATTGTGGTATCTAAATATTGTACATTGCTTTGCTTACGATTACTCTTAGGCATTTTACCTAAATCCCCATCCGGTGAAATAAACTTTGGCTCAAAGGGCTGAAAATAGGCCCCTTCTAGTTTCTTATTTAAAATAAAACTATCTCCAACTTGTTTAATTTGCAATGAATCAAATTGCCCTTTACCAAAAAAAGAAGTCGCAATACGCATTGCTTGTAAAACAGCATTTCCTTTATGAAAAGTTAACCACCCTGCATTGTTTGACAAAATAGTAGTATCCCAATTTTCTTTTCTAATACGCACTACCCCGGAATAAGGAAATGATTTTACATAATTGGTTGGCAATGTTTTATCAGCAGGTAATTCCTTCCATTGAGATGGATCCTCTAGGTAATGATTTAAAATACTATGGATTGAATTTTTATTATCTCTTTCAACCAATCTACAAATAGCAGCCATTTCTCCATCATTATCTAACAATGCCATGTATCTAGCTGCATAGTAATATCCATTCATGTGACCAATGGTCCCTTTGTCTTGTCGATTAGACGCTTCTGTCACTACTTCTCCATTTGGATGAATATAGTAACGCATCATTTTTAAATTTTTTCGCACGGGCTCAAAAAGTTCCGGCTTATTTAAACCAATCGCAACACTTATTAATGCACGATCCACAATGGAAGAATATCCACCTGTGCTCTTTTCATAAAATTGCCCATCAGGATCAGAATCAATATTTTCTCTTAACCACTGATTTGCTCGATCAACATATCTTTGATCTGGCCACAATTCATATAATTTAGTCAATGCACATGAAACCACCCAACGATGATTAGGTGTATGAATACCACCCGTGATTAACATTTCACCTGCTTGTTTTAAAAATTTCTCAAAGGGGATTAATACTTTTTCTATACCCTTTGTATTGGATTGTTTTAATAGCTTATATGACTGCGCCAATCGCTCCACAATAAATGCTGTATCTGGTGTTGAATGAAAATTAGTGGATAATAAATCAATGGAGCCATCCGAATGCTGCAAGGATAACATTCCTTGAACAGCATCTTGTATTTCATTTAAGACGACCGCAGATTGATAATAAGTTGATTCCGGAGTTGCCACAGCAGCACAAGCAATATTAAGATACCCAGAGGTACTGTGTGGATTAGGAATTAATTCTCCATCTAAGCGAGCACCAAAATAAGGATTTAATTTATCTTTTATTTTATTTGCATTCGAACCATTTAAATAAGTATCGTTCAATTTTATTAAATCAATTAACCAGGTTGGTTTTACAAGTGTATTCATTTTTCCATTCCCTGTTGGAAATGAAAATCCTGCCAAAGGAGATAAGCAAAGGGTGACTGCATTTAAGGAAACAAATTTTCGACGATTCATCATTACATTTATTTTTTAACTTTTATTATTTTCTGATTCCTTTATATTGCTCATAGGCCAATCCAAATAGGATAAATGATCCGTATCCAAAACCAGTACCTTCGGTAATTTTTCTTGTCAAATAATAGTCCTTACTTCCGACACAAGTACCACCTGATACTTTCACAGGAATTAAATAACCATCCCCCATGGACTTTACACCCGTTGTTTTTAATGCATTGTATGCGCGATCAATGATTGGATCGTATTCAGATGCAGGTATTAACTTTAATTTTAACCCAATGGTTATTGCATAAGAAAACATTGCTGTGGAAGAACTTTCATCAAAATTTTGCGGATCATTGGGCAATGTCATTAATTGATACCAATAGCCTGTTTCCTTATGTTGCAATGGGGCTACATAAGAAATATAATTTTTTAAAGCGGTCTCTAAAGGTTTCTTGAATTTTGACTTTTTTGAAACGGTTAGTAATGCATCCGCTAAAGCCATACCTATCCAACCATTTCCCCTTGCCCAAATTTGGCTGCTTCTTCTTGTTACTTTATCAGGCCAACCCAAATTGCTACAACCATCATTGTAATCTTCATTATCCGCATCCCAACCATGCACCCACAAGCCAGTTTGTTTATCAGTTAACTTTTCATTGTGTGTATTGAATTGATGCAAAAAATCAGCAATATATTTTTCATCATTGGTCAATCGATACATTTCAAGCAAATACATACTTAACATATAAACAGTATCATCCCATAATTCATTGGTTTCTGCACGATGTGAAACTCCTCCATTAGCAGCACGTGGAATTTTTAAATAATCTGCATATATTTCATTGGATTTATCCAAGTATTTTTTATCCCCTGTTAATCTGGCCAAAAAAGCCATACCATGTGCTGATGCAACTGCATTTGGATGTTTACCATTGGCCACATTGTAGGTTGCATCCATGGCAACTTTTACATAATTTAAATAAAGCAACTTTTCCGAGGTCGACTTTGAATTGTATAAGTGTATTAATGAATTTAAAAAAGTTGCCTGGCCCCAATCCCATTTGTATTTATCTGCAGGCATATATACTTCTCGTCCATGTTTATCAATGGCATCCACCCAAGTGGTTTGTGCAAAATTGACCACTGGAAATAGAAAAAGTAGAAAAATAACTAGGGATTCTTTAAAAATAATTTTCATTTTATACTACAATTCATAAATGGTTAATAATCAAGCAATGAGGCAACAAAAAACGTCCCTTAAAGTTAATAAGTTAGTGCTTTATGTAGCTGCCAAATTGATGAGGGGTAACGCTTATTTACGAAATCGTTTTCGCTCTACTAATTACCACACTATTGGGCTATTCAATTTAAAGAAAATTGTAATAAAATAAGGTGAATTGAACCAAATTTTAAGGTCATTTTACCCCCCAACTATTCATTTCATTGGGATTCAAGGCTTTGGCTTTAATTATAAAAGCAGCTGGCTTTTCGCCGGTATATAAAATGGCTTCCTGTCCTTTTTTAAGCGTCAGCACCCATTTATTGCCTTTTTTAAGCAACTGAACAGATGTCGGCCCTAATAATTTAACATCCTCTAGTAAATCTGATGAAATTATACAGGGTTCTCCAGCCAAACTTTTGATATGTATAAACTTGGTTTGACCGTTATTTCTAAGGGCACTTACTAAAAAAGCGCCTTCGGTTCTGAGTTGATAAAAGCTCGCCTCCTTCCATTTGGTGGGCATTGCGGGAAATACATGTATAATCCCACCCCAACTTTGAAGCATCATATCCAACATCGATCTTGAGGAAGCAATGGGTGACTCAAAAGTGGGATTTTCTCTTTCACTGTAAAATGTATTTTGTGTCAGGGAAGGAATCCTTGATGGTCCAGGGGGTTTGCCAAAACGAGGTAAAATTTCCAATGACCTATTCAGCCAGAATAAGGCACTATCTCCTTTTCCTAAACTTGCCCATAAACTTGCTGCACCTGAAAATTTGTACATACAATTATCACCGTCCAAACTTGTAAAATGCGTAATGGACTTTTCCATTAAAGGAATACGTGTTGGCGCATTTTCTTTGGTCATATCATATAATGGGAATATGGTAAAAAGATGGCTAAAGTGTCGGTGTGAACTTGCTAGTGGCTTGTCCTTACCAATCATGATACCATTTTCATTGATACTGTAATCCGCCATACGCGCTATATGATCCTTCCATACAGGTAGTAAACTATCTTTTATTTTTAATCTTTCCGCGCTCGCAATTAAGGCTTTAAATCCCCAATTGGCTAATGCAATATTTAAACTTGTTTCCTTTGCATCCCCATACTCATCTGAATAAGTATATGGAATATGATATAATCCATCCTCCCCTTTAATCATGGTTCTTAAATACACATTAAATGCGCGACGCATTAATGGGTATATTTTTTCTCGCAACCTTGTATCATCCATCAATCTTCTATTATGCAAATAATACATTTGCATTAACCATGGAAGTACAATAATATTCATCCCCTCCTTCACATTGTTTTTATCACTTGTTATAAATAAGGGATTATATAAATCATCATACCCTACTGGGTTTCTAATGCCTGCACAATCATTTCTAAATTCCAAAGGAACATTGTCAATCATTTGTTGGGTGTGGCGATCTAATAATTGATATAAATTATCTTCCAATGCGGTATGATTAGTAACCCCCATCGTAAAATAAGTTAATTGCACATTTAAATTCATCCATAGTAATGGCCATGCAGTGGGCTTAAACCAAGGGCCTAACAAATCAATCACTGGTTTCCCTGGATGGGTAGCACTTGCTAACTTATATAATTGAATCCAATAAAAACTTTCTAATCTTGCATCAGGAAAATTCACAAAACTTGCGGGATAATAAGCATGCCACCATTGACGATGTGCTGATTCAATATTTTTTAAAGATTTATTTTTTGCTGCTTGAATAGTAGCCACCGCATCCGTAGCCGAGCCTGACATTGATTTACGATACTTTCCCCATCTATTCGCAACTGTCAACAATACAGTACGTTCCCCATTATTATTTTTTTGTTCCTGCCATGCAGTTGCATAATCATCACCCATTAATAAAGGTTGTGTTACCACTTCGATATCTCCTTCCTTACGCGTAATAAAATTTGGATTTTGCTGA
>CAJBLA010000215.1 GCA_903953815.1 uncultured Bacteroidota bacterium
AACTATTGTGGAAAAAAAGTTGAATAAAAATTGAGATATGGAAAATTTTTAGCAAAAAAATAGGGCTAAACCTTAAAATTTAGCCCTATTCGGAAAAATTTTATGAATTTGATTAGCTTGATTGTACGAATAAGCTGGCATCCTTTGAGGCTAATAACGTGGATCCGGTTAAAAATATGTCCACTTGACGAGCGCATTCGCGACCTTCACTAATTGCCCAAACGACTAATGATTGTCCACGACGCATATCACCCGCGGTGAAAACCTTGGCAATATTTGTTTTATAGTTTTGTTCTGATGCCTTTACATTTCCTCTTTCATCTAAAGCAACATCAAGCTCGTTAATAATTCCAGTAGGATCTGCATGTAAAAATCCCATAGCTAATAATGCTAATTCACATGGAATTTCTCTAATGCTTCCTTCCTTTTCAGTGAATTTTGAAGGCCTTCCATCCGCGCTGCTTGTCCACTCAAGGTCAACAATTTGTAATGCTTTTAAATTGCCTTTATCATCCCCAATAAATGCTTTTGTGGCAACGCCCCATATTCTATCAGCACCTTCCTCATGAGAGGTAGTCGTTTTTAATATCATAGGGTAGGTAGGCCATGGCATATATTCAGCTCTTGCTTCTGGAGGTTTGGGTAATAATTCAAATTGGGTAACTGATGTTGCTTCATGCCTGTTTGAAGTTCCTACACAATCACTTCCGGTATCTCCACCACCAATCACAACCACATTCTTTTTGGTTGCTTTAATATCCTGCTCCTCAAGGGTAAGGTTACTTACTCTTTTGTTTTGTTGTTTTAAAAATTCCATGGCATAATGAACGCCCTTTAAACCACGACCAGGGATGGTTAAATCTCTTGGTATGGTTGATCCACCTGCTAATACCACTGCATGATAATCACGCATGATATCATTAACTCTTACATTCACTCCTACATTAGCATTGCATATAAATTGAATACCTTCTTCTTCTAAAACAGCAATGCGCCTTTCAACAACCGTTTTTTCTAATTTAAAATCAGGAATGCCAAATCTTAATAAACCCCCTGGTTTTGGGTCTCTTTCAAACACAGTGACTTCATGTCCGGCATAATTCAATTGTGCAGCTGTGGCTAAGCCTGCAGGTCCTGATCCAATAACTGCAACTTTTTTTCCTGTTCTTACCGTTGGTTTACGCGGTGCTACAAATCCTTTTTCAAATGCTATTTCAATAATATGTTTTTCAATTTCTTCAATAGTAACTGCGGGTTGATTAATACCTAATACGCAGGCACTCTCGCAAGGTGCAGGGCAAATTCTTCCGGTGAACTCAGGGAAATTATTGGTGGAGATTAAAATTTCATAAGCGTCTTTCCATTCTTTTCGATACACTGCATCATTGAATTCAGGAATGATATTTCCTAAAGGGCACCCATTATGACAAAAGGGGACACCGCAATTCATACAACGTGCTGATTGTTCGTTTAGTTTTTGATCGGGTAATAATTCCACGAATTCTTTATAATTCTTTTTCCTTTCTGTTGCTGACAGTTTGGAAGGAAGTTCCCTTGTAAATTCTTTAAATCCTGTTGGCTTGCCCATATGCTTTATTCCAATAATTAAGTCAATGAATGTGTTTTATTAATGTTTATTTTGAAGCCACTGCTTTTTGTTTTTGCAATTGCAATGCTTTTTTATAATCACGTGGAAATACTTTTATAAATTGCTTTAATTGATTTTCAAAATCAGCTAAAATAAATTTTGCAACGGAACTTCCGGTTTTATTGTAATGCTGTTGGATTAAATCTTGTAAAACTGGAATATCATCCCCGGCAACCGGATCTAAATCAACCATTTCCATATTACACATCGTTTCAAAATTATTTTGCACATTATAAATGTATGCAATACCGCCGCTCATTCCTGCAGCAAAGTTGCGACCTGTAGCCCCAAGGATAACCGCAGTGCCACCAGTCATATATTCACAACCATGATCACCAACACCTTCCACCACCATTTTTGCGCCTGAATTTCGAACAGCAAAACGTTCCCCTGCTTTACCTCTTATAAATGCAGCGCCACTGGTAGCACCATATAGTGCGACATTGCCAATAATAATATTTTCTTCAGGAACAAAGGTTGCTTTTTTATCAGGATAAACTATTAATTGCGCACCACTCAGTCCTTTGCCAAAATAGTCGTTTGCGTCACCTTCTAATTCTAATGTAACACCTTTGGTATTGAATGCCCCAAAGCTTTGTCCTGCAGTTCCTTGAAACTTAAAATGAATCGTATCCTCAGGTAAACCAGTCGCTTTATATACTTTGGTTATTTCATTGGAAACGATGGTGCCCGTGGTACGATCCGTATTTTTGATTGGGAAACTAGCATTTACTTTAGTTTGTTTATCAATGGCTGGTTGGGCAGCTGCTAATAATTTCCAATCTAACACAACGGACATTAAATGATCTTGTACTTCAGTTTGGTATAAGCTAACGCCATCTTCTGCTGGTTCTTTATACAATACATCACTTAAATCTAAATTTTTGTATTTCCAATGGTTGATATTTTCACGCATGGTTAAAGCGTCCACTTGTCCCACCATTTCATTAATGGTTCTATATCCGAGCTCAGCCATTATTTCACGAAGCTCTTGAGTTATAAATTCAAAGAAACGAACAACGTGATCGGGATCTCCTTTAAAGCGTTTGCGTAATTCAGGATCCTGTGTAGCAACTCCAACAGGGCAGGTATTCATATGACACTTACGCATCATGATACAACCTTCTACAATTAATGCTGCTGTTGCAACGCCCCATTCTTCTGCACCTAATAATGTTGCAATGGCAATATCTCTTGCAGTTTTCATTTGACCGTCTGCTTGCACGACAACACGACTACGTAATTTATTTTTTACTAAAGTTTGGTGTGTTTCAGCCAAACCTAATTCCCAAGGAAGTCCGGCATGTTTAATGGAACTTAATGGTGAGGCACCTGTGCCGCCATCAAAACCTGCAATTAAAACCACATCTGCTTTTGCTTTTGTAACACCAGCAGCAATAGTTCCAACCCCTGCTTTACTTACTAATTTTACATTAATACGTGCGGCACGATTTGCATTTTTTAAATCAAATATCAATTGCGATAAATCTTCAATCGAATATATATCATGATGGGGTGGTGGTGAAATTAAACCTACACCCGGAGTCGCATGTCTTGTTTTTCCAATCCAATCATCTACTTTATCACCTGGTAATTGTCCGCCTTCACCTGGCTTTGCACCCTGTGCCATTTTTATTTGTAATTCATCCGCCTCTGATAAGTAATAACTTGTTACACCAAAACGCGCACTGGCCACTTGTTTAATGGCGCTTCGCATGGAGTCGCCATTCGGTAATTTTTCATATCTTATTTCATCCTCACCACCTTCCCCAGTATTGCTTTTGCCACCCAAACGATTCATTGCAATGGCAAGGGTCGTATGTGCTTCCCATGAAATTGAACCAAAGGACATTGCGCCGGTTGCAAATCTTCTATAGATAGCGGATGCGGGTTCCACCTCGTCAATGGATATAGAGGGTCTGGTGGGTTTAAAGTCGAACAAGCTTCTTAATGTGCAAGCTTTTTCAGTTTGATCATTGACTGTTTTGGAATATTTTTTAAAAGTGGGGTAGTCATTCATTTTTGTGGAATGTTGTAACAAATGAATGGTTTGTGGATTGAATAAGTGAAACTCGCCACGACGCTTCCATTGGTATACGCCACCTTCTGCTAAACGATCAACAGGGGATGATTTTTTTGCAAATGCCAAATCATGTTTTGCTAAAATTTCTTTGGCAATTTCATCTAAACCCATGCCATTGATACGGGAAGTAGCTCCTGTAAAATGTTTATTAACTACCTCTTTATTAATTCCAATGATTTCAAAAATTTGTGCACCTTGATAGGATTGCAAAGTAGAGATACCCATTTTTGAAAATACTTTATATAATCCTTCGTTCACCGCCTTGATATAATTTTTCTTTAACTTGTCTGAATCATAATCCGATTTGATTTTGTCATGCAATTTCAAATCTCGAATGGTAGACAATGCCATATATGGGTTAATTGCTGTTGCGCCAAAGCCAATCAAACATGCATAATGATGAACTTCCCATACATCGCCCGCTTCCACAATAATTCCAACCTTACCCCTAAGTCCTTTTTTAATTAAATGATGATGCACACTTGAGCAGGCGAGCAGTGTAGGAATTGCAGCATGTTCAGAATCAATGGCACGATCCGTAAGAACAATAACCTCAAAGCCATCTTCTACCGCATCTACGGCATATCTACATAAACGGTCAAGGCCTCTTTTTAAAGAACCTTCTTTTCTATCTGCTCTAAAATAACATTGCAATGTTTTTGCTTGAAATACGCCTGTATCAATACTTCTTATTTTTTCTAACTCGTGGTTATTTAAAATGGGATGCTTTAAAGCAAGACAATGGCTCGCCATCGGATCTTCGGTCAATAAATTCCCCAGACTTCCTACAAAGCTTGCTAAGGACATGACCATTCTTTCACGAATTGGATCAATAGGCGGATTGGTTACCTGCGCAAATAATTGTTTGAAATAACTTGTAATATGTTGTGGTTGATCACTCAAAACTGCCAAGGGCGTATCCGTTCCCATAGAACCAATCGGCTCTTTGCCATCCAATGCCATTGGAATAATAATGTTTTCTAAATCTTCTTTGCTATAACCAAACGCTTTTTGGTATTTAAAAATTTGGTCATGCTCTAAATGGGTAAATTGAATGCGCGGCTCTGGTAATTCTTCTAATCTAATTTTATATTTATTGACCCAATCTGCATAAGGTTGTTGCGCGCAAATATTTTCTTTTAAATCAGTGTCACTAATAATTTTTCCCGCCTCCATATCAACGACAAACATTTTGCCAGGCTGTAATCGACCCTTCTCAATGATGATAGCGGGATCAATAGGTAATGCACCTGTTTCTGATGCCATGATTACACGATCATCATTGGTTACACAGTATCTTGAAGGTCTTAAACCATTGCGATCCAATGTGGCGCCAATTATTTTTCCATTGGTGAATGAAATTGATGCAGGTCCATCCCATGGTTCCATAAATGCTGCATGAAATTCGTAAAATGCTTTTTTCACAGGATCCATTAATTCATTTCCGTTCCATGCTTCAGGGATGAGCATCATCATCACATGCGGCAATGAACGACCTGATAAAGTCAAAAGTTCAATCACATTATCCAAACAAGCTGAATCGGATTGTCCTGCAGTTACAATTGGCAAAATCATATCCAATTCCTCTTTGCTAAAATAAGGAGAGAAGAAACTGCTTTCGCTGGATCGTAACCAATTCAAGTTTCCTTGTAAAGTATTGATCTCCCCATTATGGGCTATGTATCGGAAGGGTTGTGCTAATTTCCAGGAAGGGAAGGTATTTGTAGCAAAACGAGAATGTACTAATCCAAAGGCAGATACAACACGTTTGTTACTCAAGTCGGGAAAGTATTCCCTTACTTGATGGCTTGTTAATTGTCCTTTATAAACAATCACTCTTTGCGAAAGAGAGGCCATATAAAAACCAATTGCTTCCTTTTTAATAGAGTTGTTGATCGTATGTGAAGCGTAATTTTTTAAAACAAATAATTTGCGTTCAAAATCTTCTGGGTCTGTAATGCTATCTGGTTTTTTTAAAAAAACTTGTTCCATGATTGGCTCAACCGACAATGCGGATGGACCAATAGTGCTTTTATTTACAGGCACAGTTCGATAACCAATAATTTCAATACCTAATTTCTCTGCTGCGCGTGCAAATATTTCTTGACACTCCTCCTTCATTCCTTTTTCAGCAGGGAAAAATATAAATCCAACACCATATTCATTAATGTCCGGTAAGTGAATTCCTTTTTGTAATAATTCATCAAAGAAAAATTCATGTGGAATTTGAATCATAATACCAGCGCCATCACCTGTATTAATTTCACATCCACAAGCACCACGATGTTCCATGTTTTCTAAAATAGTCAATGCATCATCAACATTTTGATGCGCTTTGATTCCTTTGATATGGGCAACAAATCCTATACCACAAGCGTCGTGTTCATAAGCAGGATCATACAATCCTAAGTTTTCATTTTTCGTCATTTCCAACCAATTAATTAAAGGATAATTTGAACCGGGTAGCGATTCGTGGAAAATTACGAAATAATGAGGATTTTTTATAGCAGAAGTGCAAGAAATTTACGCACCATTCATCATCATTTATAAAAACCCTAAGGAGCGTAAAATTTTATAAATAACGAACGTTCGCATTTGTGGTTAAACTGATTGTGGTTGGCAATGACAAGAGGGATGTTTGCAAGTTATATCGTATCGATTCGTATGTTATTAGTGAGGTCGGATGTTTGATACTTCTTATTTTTTTCATATATGCCGAACAGCGAACTGCCAGATCCTGACATGCTTGCGTAAATAGCCCCCTGATGGTAAAGGTCGTTTTTTAATGCGCCAATGATGGGGTGTGCATGAATGACGGGGGCTTCGAAATCATTAATCAATTCTTGCTTCCAAGTGGATATGGGCTGTTGAATGATCGTCGAAATTAATTTATCCTTTTTACAGGGTTTTATTTGTTGAAAAGCCCAAGGGGTTGCGATATGAATGCCTGGATGTAAAAGTACAATGGTGTAATTAGATAAATTGCATTCAATAGGAGAGAGTAGTTCCCCCTTGCCAGTTGCATGACAAGGTGTATCAAATAAAAAATAGGGGCAATCACTTCCTAATTTTTCTGCATAAATAATAAGTTGTTCCTGGCTAAGCCCAATTTCAAATAGTGTGTTTAAAATTTTCAATGCCGAAGTGCCATCACTTGAGCCTCCGCCTAATCCAGCACCCATGGGAATTATTTTATGCAAATGCATTTGTATTTCAGGAAGCGAAGGGAAATCGGCTTTTAATAAATGGTATGCTTTTAGGCATAAGTTGTTGCTGGTATCTCCAGGAATTGCCAATCCTGAATTTGAAAATGTGGTTGCTTGATTATTTTTTGCAGGCGTAATCTCAAGTATATCTTTTAAGGCAACTGGATAAAAAACAGTTTCTAAATCATGAAAGCCATCGGCTCTTTTAGCGACAATGGATAAGCCTAAATTAATTTTGCAATGGGGATATTGAATCATTATTTATGATTTCTTTTGCGCAGTTCTTTTATTAATCTCATCTCTGATATCAATTGCGCGAATGTAGTCTTCCTGTTCTAACACTTCCTTTAATAAATTATTTAATTCAACTAAGGATAACAAACTAAGGTCATTGATTTTTGCAGGTTCGTTTACTGGTGTTGCATGAATGGGTTTGTCTACATTTTCACTAGTTAATCCTGCTTGCTCTAAAATGTTTGAATACACATAAATAGGGCAACCGAATCGAACGGCTAAGGCAATAGCATCACTGGTTCTGCTATCAATTTCAATGGTATCATTGGCGGTGAAGCAAACTAGCTTTGAGTAAAAAATTCCTTCCTGTAAATCGCAGATGTACACTTCTTGTAATTGAACCCCAAATGCGGTCATGAAATTTTTCATCAAATCATGCGTCAATGGTCTGGAAGGGTGCATATTTTCCAATGCAACAGCAATGGCTTGTGCTTCAAATCCACCAATAACAATGGGCAAACGGCGTAAGCCATTTACTTCGCCCAATACAACTGCATAGGAGTTTGACTGGGTAATGCTATGCGACAAGGCAACAATTTCTAATTCAATTTTATGCATATTTCAAATTACCCCCTAAAGTTAAATAATTATGTTATTCGTTGTGCTTCATTTTTGAAATTGCAGCTGTTAATGCCGGCACAACTTCAAATGCATCTCCCACAACACCATAATCCGCTGCCTTAAAAAAGGGAGCTTCTGGGTCCTTATTAATCACCACAATAGTTTTGCTTCGGTTAACGCCTGCTAAATGCTGAATGGCACCCGAAATTCCAATGGCAATATATAAATTGGGCGCAATTTGAATACCAGTTTGACCCACATGCTCATGATGTGGTCTCCAATCTGAATCCGATACAGGTCTGCTACAAGCCGTTGCCGCACCTAATGCTTTTGCTAAATCTAATAAGATACCCCAGTTTTCTGGTCCCTTTAATCCGCGACCACCACTCACCACTAAATTCGCCTCGGTTAATGGTATTTCTCCTATTATTTTATTGACATTAGTTACTTTAACAGAAGCTGTGGGGATAGGTAAATTCATCTCCTCGATGGTAGCGCTTAATTCGTAATTTTCAATACCAAAACTATTTTGATTAATGGCGATAACTTTTTTTGGTGTCTCAATTTTTATACTAGCAAATGCCTTTCCGGAAAACACTGTTTTTGTAACTTCAAAACCATTTTGCAAATTTGGTAAACTACATGCACCTGTAACGATGCCTGCATCTAATTTAACAGCCACTGCAGGTGCAATTGCTTTTCCATTAATATTATGTGCAAATACAATGACTTCTGCATTTAAATTTTTTGCAGCTGTTGCAATTAAGCTTGCATGAACTTTAGCGTCAAAATTATTTAAACTTTCATTGTTCAATTGATGCACTTTACTTGCCCCCAATTTTCCGAGTGCAGTTAAATCATCATTGACAGTTCCTAATAGTAATGCTTCTGCACTGCAACCTAATTGCTTTGCAATGGCGGCACCATAGGAGATTGCTTCATAGGATGATTTTTTTATTTCTTTTTCTGAATGATCTATATATATTAGTACCATAACTTTTTATTTTAAACGCTGTTTTGCAAATCGGAAGATGAATAATTATCAATGATTTTGTTAAATAACTTTTGCTTCCTCTTTTAATAACTTAACTAATTCGTCCATTTGGTCAGGTGCAATTAATTTAACACCCGTTTTTGCTGGTGGTAAACTAAATTCCTTGATGCTGGTATGCGCATTCGTTGCTACAGGGTCAACCACTTTTAATGGCTTTGTTCTTGCCGCCATAATACCACGCATATTGGGGATTCTTTGTTCGGCCATTCCTTTTTGACAACTAATAATCATAGGAAGTATTACTTCATTAGTTTCTTCCCCGCCTTCAATTTCGCGTTGAATGGTAGCAGTATTGCCATTCATTTCTAAATGATTGGCTAGTGAAACAAACGGAAGATCCAATATTGCAGAAAGCATGGATCCTATACATGCACTATTATAATCAATGGTTTCTTTTCCGGTCATGATTAAATCATATAATCCTTGTTTTGCGATCGCTGCAATTTGTTGTGCGATCACATAGGAGTCATTACTATTGCTATTTACACGGATGGCCTCGTCGCCGCCTAATGCTAATGCTTTTCTAATAATTGGTTCGGCCTCGGGTCCGCCAACAGTAATTAAATGAATGTTGGTGGTTGGATCCTTTTCTTTTAATTCTATTGCCCTCACTAATGAGTACCATTCGTCGTAGGGGTTAATGATCCACTGAACGCCATTTTCATCGAACTTTGTATTACCTTCGGTGAACGCAATTTTAGCAGTGGTGTCGGGTGTTTTACTGATACAAACTAAAATGTTCATGGTCTAAAATTTGATTTTGGTTGTTTATGCAACTAATGCAAATATAAGATAGTTTTTTTACCAACTATGCACTAAAATGAGTTCGGATGAATCGAATTGAAAAAATTAATGAATTTCTTAAACAACAACCCAAGGATAATTTCTTAAGGCATGCTTTGGCCCTTGAATACCTTAAAGTTGGGGAGGAACTTAAAGCGAGGGATTTGTTTGTAGCCATACTCACTGAATCACCGGATTATATAGGTTCCTACTACCATTTGGCCAAATGTTTGGAAAAATTAGGGGATAAAAAGGAGGCAATTGTTTGGTATGAAAAAGGGATGGCAGCGGCTAAGTTGGCAAAGGATGATCATGCTTATCGAGAATTGCAGGGTGCTTATGAGGACTTGGTTTATTAAAAATTTTAATAGGATGGATGCCCGGTTTTTGTAAAATAGCGAAATACAATTTTAATTACACTATCTAAGTCTGTTACTAATCTTATCGTCGATAAGTTGAAAAAAATCATCAGGTTTATAAGTTCTCCAAGCAGTAATTTCCATCAATTCAATATACCTATTTAATTTTTTTTGTAAAAAATCATATTGTGCAGCAGGGTGCAAGTTGACCATAACTGCCCAGCCTTCGTTGTCCGCTAATTCTTCATACCATTCCTCGTAATAATCACGGTCCCCATTATGAAAATTGTATACATATTCGCCAATTAAAATAAATTTATTTATACCAAAGGACATTAATGAATCCAACACTTCCCGTTTTAATAGCATAATATCATTTTCAATAGCATCATTCCATTCTCCAATGAGTTCAATAATAGCGCAGTTGGACTCGTAAGCGACAAAAAGTATTTTTAAGTATAAATTTTTACTTCCAAATGTATCCCATTGCGGATGTATATAATAATTGTAAACTGTTTGTGAAAATTCAAACTCGCTATAAGTTTGCCCAAAAAAAATAGATTTGGGATCTTCGTCGGCTATATATAAATGTCGCCATTGAAAATAGGGCTCAATTTCGTGCATGCGACTACAACTATTTGTTGTTTTTGTGATAAGCGATTAACCCTTCCATGGGGGATTTGGTGATTTTACCTAATTCCATTTCATAAACCAATGCGAGTTGTTTAATAATATCTCTAAAAGCATAGGCGACACTGCCTGTGAAATGAATAGGGTGTAACCAGGATTCATTTAATTTATTTAAATGGGTTTAGAAAAAATCATTTAACCCATCTTCAATAATATTTTCAATCATATAGTGTCCACGATGCTCGCTTAAGAAAATGGCAAAAGAAGCT
>CAJBLA010000216.1 GCA_903953815.1 uncultured Bacteroidota bacterium
GGGCGATTCATCCATGGGGAATACCTCATTCATTGATCCAGAAAAAATCACTTGCAATACCATCAGCAAAAAATTTGGCAGATTTTGTAAGGGTAAATCCTTGGCTAGTTTCAGTTAGACAGTTTTTTGCAAGATAGCCTTGCGTTATTTTAAGGGTATGTCTATGAAACTCGGGGCCAAAATTTTGAAAAATATAGTTAAGGGAAAATCCCTCCATACATCTCAATGAGATCATCATATACTCATTATATTTTGTTGCCAGTGGCAATTGTTCTATTTCAAATGGCAATTCATTTTTTTCAAGCGTGCTGAAGTAAAGTTGATTATTAGCAACATTCCATTGCCTAGTGTTTTTATTATATGAATGGGCCGATGGGCCAAGGCCTAAGTAAGGCACGCCTTTCCAATAATTACTATTATGTTTACTCCTAAAACCGGGTTGGCTAAAATTAGAAATCTCATAATGCTCCATCCCTATTTTTTCAGTGTAATGAGTGATGATTTCAAAATGCGCTGCTTGCTGTTCTGGATGAACTCGATCGATCTTTTTATTTTGAATCATGGTATGTAGGGCCGTTTTTTCTTCCACAGTGAGTGCATAACATGAAAGGTGTTGAATTTGGTATTGGTGGATCATTTCTAAATCAGCCTTGAGATCATCATTGGTTAAATGGGGTGTTCCATAAATTAAGTCAATACTTATATTTTCAATTCCTTCCCCTTGTGCCGCTTTAATGGCTTCATGTGCTTGTTCGGTTGTATGGGCGCGGTTCATCCATTGAAGTGCTGCAGGTTGAAAGCTTTGTATACCAATACTAAGTCGATTTACTCCTGCTTTTTTCCAGGCTTTAACCTGATTGGGTTGAATATCATCAGGATTGGCTTCGATGGTAAATTCGATATTGGAACCAAGTGAATAGACGGATCTTAATTTATCTAAAATTTTATGGAAATGGTCCATGGACAATAAAGAAGGTGTTCCACCACCAAAATAAAGGGTTTCAATAGGCGTGGAAAGATAGTTTTTTTGAATTTCGATTTCTTGGATGATCGCCTTTGTAAATTGATCAATGTATTTGAGCTGGGTAGAAAAATGAAAATTGCAATAATGACAAGCTTTTTTACAAAAGGGTATATGTATATAGATGCCTGCCATGGAATAGTTTAAAATGTATTAGGACAAAGCTAGTTATAAGTTACTAATTCTGCATCAGTATACTTATTTTTGCAATGTATGCAGTTTGGTAAAAAAAATATTGTTATTATAATAGGGTGCTTTATCCTTTTGACCTCATTTCAAAATCAAGTGACATTAACAGATTTGGGTAAGGATACTACGATGTTGCAGGTAGATACACTTTTAGTCAAGGATACCTTGCTGATCAGGTATGTGCCTGTGATTCCTGCTTCCTTTCAAATGGCAGATGCTTGGCTAGTACAATCATTCGTTGGTAACAAAATGGATAGTAATTTCAATACCTTAAAGGCGTATAAAAATTATTTTTTACAAAAAAGAAATGCGTATAAATTATATTTCCCCAGCAGTATAATCGCAAGAGAATCGCAAGTGGTATATAAAATTGAACAAAGGTTTGCATTGCCAGATAAAGATTTGCTTTTTTACATAATCCTCTTGCTGATTTTTTTATTCGGGTTTGTAAATAATATTTACCCCCAATATTTTTCTAAACTTTTTAAACAGTTTAGTCAATCCTCGTTACGAATGATTCAATATCGGGAGCAGCTTTTACAAAATAGTTTGGGCTCGCTTATTATTAATATATGTTTTATTTTAAGTTTTTCTTTGATGTCTACCTTGTTAATTTTTAATAGGCACTTGTTGGCGCTATCCTTTTGGCAGGGCTTTTTTTATATTAGTTTATTTTTTACATTTTTATATATTGGGAAATATATTTCCTTGCAAATTGCCGGGTATGTTTTTAATGCAAAGGAACTCGTCAATACCTATATTTTCGTAGTATTTATGATTAATAAAGTGTTGGGTGTTTTATTAGTGCCTTTTATATTGATATTGGCCTTTTCAAAACCCTTCTTTCATCCTTATGCAATAGGCGGTGCTGCTTTAATTACGGTGCTTTTAATTTTATATAGGTACTTGTTTTCCCTAACATCAGTTAGGAATAAATTACATATCTCGTCTTTTCATTTTTTTCTATACCTTTGTGCCTTCGAGATATTGCCACTCACCATATTGTATAAATTTATCGTACAATATTTTGGCGGCATTTATTAATAGGATACGAAAATAAAAATGGAAGTGAAATGAGTGGAGCAAAAAAATCGACTACAACAAAGACCATTAAAAAAATTCTAGTTTCCCAGGCAAGGCCAGAAAGTGAAAAGTCGCCTTATTTCGAATTAGAGCGAAAACACGCTGTTGCATTGCATTTTCAACCACTCATTCAATTAGTGCCCATTTCAGGAAAAGATTTTAGAAAAACAAAGATTGATATTTCAGAATATACTGCCGTTATTTTTACGAGTAAAAATGCAATTGATCATTTTTTTAGAACCTGCGACGAATTAAAAGTAAGCATTAGTCAGGATACGAAATATTTCTGTATAACTGAATCAGTTGCATTGTATTTGCAAAAGTTCATCATGTATCGAAAAAGAAAAGTATTTTTCGGCACAGATGGTTCTAATAAAAAAATGTTTGATGTTTTAAACAAACATAAATTAAACGAAAAGTTTTTGTATGTGTGTAGCGAAAATCAACAAGACAATGAAATTGTCAATTGGTTAAAGGAGCATGCAACCAAATTTGAATTAGGCTATATGTATCGCTCTGTGAGCAGTGATATATCAGCACTCTTGAAAACAACTGAATTTGACATTATTTGTTTGTTTACGCCGAGCGGATTGAAAAGTTTATTTGATAACAAACCTGATTTTAAACAAAATGGCACCATCATTGGTGCGTTTGGTTCCAATACTTGTAAAGCCGTTGAAGAAGCAGGTTTAACATTGCATATCAGAGTGCCTAGCCCACAAACAACCAGTATGATGTCTGGGTTGGATCAATATCTTTCCTTAAGTAGTAAAAAGAAGTAAGGCGTATTTACTTAATATTTTTCTGCTTCAATTAAATTGCATTTAAATGAATGCAAATCCAAAGTATACCAATCGTCTTATTGAAGAAACAAGCCCGTATTTATTACAGCATGCGCATAATCCAGTGGATTGGGTGGCTTGGTCACCAACTATATTTACCGATGCGCAAAATCAAAACAAACCCATTTTATTAAGTATTGGCTATGCTGCCTGTCATTGGTGTCATGTGATGGAGCGAGAAAGTTTCGAAGATGAAACTATTGCGGCATACATGAATGCGAACTTTATTAATGTGAAAGTGGATCGTGAAGAGCGGCCCGATGTGGATCATATTTATATGGATGCACTTCAAGCAATGACTGGTTCTGGCGGATGGCCTTTAAATATTTTTTTACTCCCGAATGGTAAGCCTTTTTTTGGCGGCACTTATTTTCCACCACGGACGATTCCACAACGCGCTTCCTGGTTGGATGTGTTAAAAGGAGTAAATGAAGCTTTTACCAATAATATAGCAAAGCTAAATGACCAAGCTGAGCAACTTACGCAACATTTATTAGACAAGAATATTATACACCAACCCGCATCATTAGCGAGCGCAAGCGTATCTGAAAATGAGGAAAATAGTTTACCCACCAAGGAAGAAGTAGAAATCATTGGGAACAGAATATTACAAAATGCAGATACAATGTGGGGCGGCTTTGGGGTAGCTCCAAAATTTCCGCAAACTTTTTGTTTACAAATGTTATTTAGAAATTATAAAATGAATGGCAATGAAAGTTGCATGGTTCATGCGATTCGGTCCATTGATAAAATGATACAAGGTGGGCTGTATGACCATTTGGGTGGCGGCTTTGCCAGATATAGTACAGATGCGCAGTGGCAGGCGCCTCATTTTGAAAAAATGTTGTATGATAATGCATTACTCATTGGGGTAATGGCCGAAGCCTATCAAATAACTCAAAAGGAAATATATGTTCCTATCATAAAACAAACTGTTTCGTTTTTAAAAAGAGAATTAGCTAATCAACAAGGTGCTTATTATGCTGCATTGGATGCGGACAGTGAAGGTGTGGAAGGTAAATTTTATACCTGGACCTATGATGAAATTGAACAGCTATTGGACCCATCCTTGTTCACGGAATTTTGTAATTATTATCAAGTAACAAAAAATGGCAATTGGGAACATACCAATATATTGTGGACGACAGAAGTACTTGAAAAAAGTGTCACCACTGAATTTGTAGATGCAAAAAATATTTTATTTAATCATCGATCTAAAAGAATTAGACCGGCACTTGACTATAAAATAATTTTATCTTGGAATTGTTTGTTAATTACTGCATTGTGTAAAGCCTATGCTGCCATTGGTGATGAGGAATACAAGCAGGCTGCAATTGATGCAATTGTTTGGGTTGAAAATAATTTTTCAGACAAGGATGAGGAATATTTATTTCATACCAATACTAACGGTGTAAAAAAAGCATTTGCTTTTTTAGATGATTATGGTGCTTTAATACAATGTTATATTCAGTTGCAAGAAATTACTGGAGATACCCATTATTTGCATAAAGCAGCAAAGTGGATGGACTATGTGCAAACCCATTTTATAGACGAGGAGGGCGTATTTTTTTATTACACGGCACAATACCAATCGGATGTGATTGTAAGACAAAAGGATACCTATGATGGTGCTCAGCCAAGTGGAAATGCCTTGGTATGTATGAGTTTATATTACCTAGGCCATGTTTTTGAAAGGGTAAACTGGGTCAGCCAATCCGAGCAAATGGTGCACCAAATGCGCAAGCTGATCATTCAATACCCGAGTTCATTTAGCTATTGGGGGCAATGTTTTAGCTGGATGGCTGCCGATGCCATTGAATTAGTCGCCATTGGACCAAAAGTTCACAATTCCTTAAAAAAGGTATTATCCCCGTTTCAACCCCATAAATTGCTAATTTTTTCAACCAAGGAAGACCCTAGTTTAGCAAGCACCATTGGTAAATACTCGACTGATAATCAATACTATATATGTATAAATAAAACCTGTTTGCCAGCAAATAGCGACTTGGAACCTATTTTAGCTTTATTCTAACATATCCTCCAATTTATTTTACTATTTTGCAAGACTTATAAAAGGCCTGACTATCAGTTAATTGGTTAGACAAATGCAGGCATTTTATATATTTTTTTGTAATTTCAAACCTTAAAGCTTTTGTCCTTTTAAACATTTTTTAAAAGAGCCGGTCTAAAACAAGATTATGATAAAAATTTTTACAATAAGGCAGTTTAAATTTCCTTTTTTGTTTTTAACAGTGCTCTTTGCACTTGTTTTTATACAAGCAAGAAAGCCCAAAAAAGCGGTTTGGAAACCCGACCCTAACACAATCGAAATTAAAGGGGGTGCTTTTTATTTAGGTGCTAGTGATGAAGAGGTGGATATGGCCATGATCAATCGAAAAAAGTTGGTTTCCGTTCCAAGCTTTTGGATGGACCGAACTGAAATCACCAATGCCCAATACCGCCAGTTTGTAAATTACGTAAGGGACTCTTTATGTTATTTGGCTTTATACGGTGGGGGTATTAATCAAACCGAAGACACGGTATTAAAAGTAGATTGGACTAAAGTTAGAAGAATCAATTATTCGAGTAAAGCGGTGATTGAAAAATTAAACGAGCTATTGCTTTCACCAGACAACCGCATACAAGGTCGCATTGAAATTGACCCTAATAAATTAATATACAAAACTGTTTATATTGATTTAAAAGCCGCAGCCAAAGCTTCAAAAGGTTTAGAGCAAGCTATTGGTAAATTTATTGTCAAACAAAATCAGCCTGTTTATCCAGACAGTTTAGTGTGGATGCGCGATTATTCCTATTCCTATAACGAGCCATTAACAAGATTATATTTTTCACACAGATCCTTTAATGAATATCCGGTAGTCGGAATTACTTGGAAACAAGCAAATGCTTTTTGCTACTGGAGAACTAATAACAGTGATTACTTTGGTGGACACCCTGGTCGTCCTGATTTAAAAGTGGATGCGATATATCGCTTACCAACAGAAGCGGAGTGGGAATATGCGGCAAGAGGTGGTTTGCAAACCAATGCGATGTATCCTTGGGGTAGTCCAAATTCAAGAACAAAGCAAGGATGGTTATTGGCAAACTTTAAGCCTGGTCGTGGTGATTATTACGGGGGCACTCCAAATAAGGATAATATATATACCATGAAGGTGGAAAGTTTTCCATTGAATGGATATGGTTTAGCTGATATGGCTGGTAATGTGGCAGAGTGGACTGGTTCTGTTTATTATGAAGGCGGCTATAATTTTTTAGGTGATTTAAGCCCAGATTTACAATACAATGCAAAAGAAGAAGATCCAATTTCAATGAAGCGTAAAGTAGTACGTGGTGGATCATGGAAGGATATTGCCTACAATTGCCAAGTGAGTACGCGCAATTATGAATACCAAGATACTGCGAAATCCTATATTGGATTTAGATGTGCTTTATCTATGTCTCCAAAGACAAAATAATCATTTATATTAATTATAATTTTTAATCAAACAAAAATAGAAGAATGTCAAATTCAATTTCACCCAGAACAAATAAAATTGTCAATGTTGTTATTTCATTAGGTGCAGCAGTTGTTCTTGTTGGGGCATTAGCAAAAATCATTCACCTTTCATGGGCTGACTACGCATTAATCGTTGGTTTGCTTACGGAAGCACTTATATTCGTTATTTACGCATTTTTACCGCCACCAGAAACTGGAAGTGGTTCTTCTGATGGTGCTTCAGGCGCGACAGATGCTGTTTTAGCAAAGTTAGAGGCAGCTAAAATTGACCAAGCTGCATTTGATAAATTAAGTATCAGTTTTCAAAGATTAAATGATACAGCAATGTATTTGGGAGATATTGCAGATATGGCAAAATCGAGCAAAGAATTTGCACAAAATACAAGCACGGCGGCTACCTCCATGGGCGGTGTCAACGAAGCTATTCAAGGAGTATCCAATAATTTGGCTGGATTTGCAACAGCAACAAGCGGTGTTAAAGATTTAAGCAATCAGTTTGAAATGATGGCAAAGTCAATGGAAGCAATGAATCAGTATTACGGCAAGTTGACAGAAGCTTCGGCTGCTATGTCAAGTTCGGCTGGTGATGCTGTTCGTGCGAAAGAGCAAATAGGCATATTAGCAGATAATTTGACAAAGTTGAATCAGATTTATGGTAACATGATTGTAGCCATGCAAGGGCGCGCTTAATATTTCATAAAATTACTACCACTAAAAAAAATTAGTATACATGTCGTTACCTAAAGAGCCTAGGCAGAAAATGATTAACATCATGTATTTGGTGTTAACCGCGCTTTTGGCATTAAATGTATCCAGTGAAATTTTAAATGCATTTAAAACAATTGATCAAAGTTTATCCAATGCAAATACCATTATTCAAAAAAAGAATGATGATATATTAAAATCTTTACAAAAAAAATTAGCAGATCCTAAGACTGCAGAGAAGGCTGCAATTTGGGCCCCTTTGGCGGATAAAGCGCATGCACTTTCAGATGCTATATATAATCATATACAAACATTAAAGCAGGATTTAAAAGTTGAATCAAGATTAAAAAAGGTAGATGGTAAAGAAGTTTTTAATGAGGATGACTTAGAGGCATCTACCAGATTATTTTTAAAAGGGAATGATCCTAAAGGGAAGGATTTATTAAATAGGTTGACACAGTTTAAGAAGGAATTGGCAGAAATTGATCCAGCCTTAGCGAAGGAAGTAATTCCTAATTTACCTTTGGATCTAAGTATTCCAAGTTCTAATAACATGGCTGCCAAGTCAGATTGGGCATATGCTTATTTTAATATGACACCAACAGTCGCATCTCTCGCGATATTAACTAAATTTCAAAATGACATTCGCAATAGTGAGTCACAAGTAGTGGAGTATTGTCACAGACAAATTGGAGAAGTGGAGTTGATCTATGATCAGTTCAATGCATTTGCAGCTTCTAATTCCCAATATTTAATGTCGGGTGAGGAATTAATCATTACTGCAGGGGTGGGTGCGTTCAGCAGTGCAGCTAAGCCTACTATCTCTGTGGATGGCACCGTGATACCAATTACTGCAGATGGATCTGCAACTTATAAATCAACGGCTGGTGCACCAGGCTTAAATTCGAAAAGAGTTCGTATTTCATTTATAAAGCCTGATGGTGAAACAGCGATTGTTGAAAAAATTGTAAACTATACGGTAGGTACGCCAACCGGTTTAGTGGTGTCTACAGATAAAACAAGGGTATTTTATAAAGGGTTAGACAATCCATTAAGTATTACTGGCGGTGGCGGTGCTGAAAAAATTAATGCAAGTATTGAAGGCACTGGTGCTACCATTAAAAAATCAGGACCTGGACAATACATTGTAAACTGCACCCAGTTGGGTTCAGTGGTGGTGAATATCAATGATGGTAAACAAACGCAAAAAGTAACTGTACCTGTAAAACGTGTACCCAATCCTTTGGCATTAGTGGGCGAAAGTGCAGGTGGAAATATGGCAGCGAACGTATTTAGGGTGCAAGGTGGTGTGGTTGCTGAATTAAAAGATTTTATTTTTGATGGCATAAAATTTAATGTGACTTCATTCATCGTTATTGGAACTGGAAAAGGTTTTGATGAACCTGAATTTAGAGAAGTGGTAGGAATTATATTCTCAGGTGGTGCACAGGACTTAATCAAAAGATGTCAACCAGGTAGTACGGTAAC
>CAJBLA010000217.1 GCA_903953815.1 uncultured Bacteroidota bacterium
AATAACGCTGCACAATTTGTTATTCCTTTTATTGAACAAAAAATAACAATCACACCAGGCATGCAGGTGCTTGAAATAGGATGTGGTGAAGGTGGGGTACTTAAGGCATTCATAAACAAAGGTTGTTTGGGTGTGGGCGTTGAATTAGATGAATCAAGATTAGTGAATGCACGTGAATGGTTAAAAGAAGATATTGATTCGAAAAAAATTCAATTTATTTCAAAAGATATTTATCAAGTTAATCCGGCAGTTGAATTTCCTACCTTGTTTGATATCATTGTGCTAAAAGATGTTATTGAACATATCCATGATCAAAAAAAGTTGATGGGTTGGATGCAGCAATTTTTAAAACCTGGAGGTGCGATATATTTTGGTTTCCCTCCTTGGCAAATGCCATTTGGGGGACACCAGCAATTATGTACCAATTCTTTGTTGAGCAAGTTGCCTTATTATCATTTGTTACCTACTTTTTTATACAAGTTTATTTTATCAACTGCAAAACAACCAGTGGCCGATTTATTGGAAATAAAGGAAACGGGTATTTCCATTGAAAAGTTTGAAAAATTCGCGCAACAAACAAACTATAAAATATTACATAACATACATTATTTAATTAATCCGATTTACGAATATAAATTTAATTTAAAACCAAAAATTCAGTTTGGCTTTATAAAAACAATACCCTGGTTACGTAATTATTTTACAACCTGTGTTTATTATTTAATAACGCCCAATACACACTAATATAATATGATACATTTAGTTTTTGAAACAGCCAATGTGGCCATTTTGCAATCAGCTATTGAAATGGATGAATCCCTTGCAGGTAAAGTAATTGAAATTAAAGACGATTATGCGGTAGGCCCTATTTCAGATATTTATGAAACAGAAGGCTATCAAGCAAGGCGGGATTGGTGGATGGAATTATTAAAACATTCTCCCTACGAGGAGCAAAATGATATTGTTGACGATAAGTTAGTGGTGCACCAACTCATCCAGGATTTACAGGAAGATGAAAACGAACAAGTTTGGATTTGGATGGGTCAAAATGTACACGATGTTTGCGGTTATTATTGGTTGATGAGTCAATTGAAAGAATTGCAAGGGAAAGTGCAGGTTTTGTATTTGAATAACCTGCCTTTTTTAAATGAAAAAGGACAATTATTTTATCCAACAAATTTAAGTCAAATACAACCAAGCGAGTTTTTGAAAGCTAAGAAATTAGCAAGGCCGATTACTTTAAGCGAATTTGAATTGGATCCAGATGAATGGAAAAAATTATGTATTGATAATGGGTTTGTTCGTTTTTTAGAAGGCGGTAAAAAATTGGCGAGTATGGACATTAGTTATTATGATAAAGAAATTTTATCCTTATTAACTAAAAATGCGCAAAAATTACCAAGTGCATTAGCACACATTTTAAGTAAAATGAAAATTAAAACAGGAGATGTTTTTATTGTTTCAAGATTAAAAGCATTGTCTGAATTAGGCAAACTGACATTTACTGGCAATTGGGAAAAGGGATGGAAGGATATTGTGGTTCAAATGCCAGGTGGAAGTTCAGTGGTGGTAGAGGAATAAGTTGGAAGTGGCGTTTATTTAAATAGGAGCAATAGAAAAAGGGTTGAAATTAACTTGGTGGAAATGAAAATAGAAATAACTAAAATTGATGTGAAGGCAGTTGATGAGCGTGGTGCCTTGCATTATTTTAGTACGGATAGATCAGGTGAGTTTTTGTTGGTATATCGCAATAAAGGTTCCGTTAGTGGGCAGCATTATCATAAAGGGAGTTCGGCATATAAAAACCCGGAAGATATGTTGCTCGTTCAGGGCTCGCTTATATTGCAGTGGAAGGAAATAGAAGGGTTTAAGAACGACGGAATTGAAAATGGGGAATTAGAATGTGGAGAAGTGGAAGTGGTTGCGCCTGCGCGTGTATTAATCCCCGCAGGAATTTGGCATCAAGTAACTGCGCAAACGGATATTGTATTTATTGAACTAAATAGTTTAGCGGATGGTAGTGAAGATACTTACCGTCTCTAAAATCAAATCATATGGCAAAAGAGAAAAATTTAAGTAGGGTTACAGAAAACGAATCAGGTGTTCAAGGCCAATATAAAAATTGGTTTTTGGATTATGCTTCGTATGTTATTTTAGAACGTGCTGTCCCTGCAATTGAAGACGGATTAAAACCTGTACAACGACGCATTTTACATGCAATGAAGGAAATGGATGATGGTCGTTTTAACAAAGTGGCCAACATTATTGGTCAAAGTATGCAATACCATCCACATGGTGATGCAAGTATTGGTGATGCACTCGTTAATCTGGGTCAAAAGGATTTGTTAATTGATACCCAAGGTAACTGGGGGGATGTTCGCACTGGTGATGATGCGGCTGCGGCAAGATATATTGAAGCAAGATTAAGCAAGTTCGCTTTAGAGGTTGCCTTTAATCCTAAGACCACATCCTGGACTTTAAGTTACGATGGTCGTAAGCAAGAGCCCATTACTTTACCTATGAAGTTTCCTTTGTTATTAGCACAAGGCGCTGATGGTATTGCCGTTGGATTATCTACAAAAATTTTACCGCATAATTTTTGTGAAATTATTGAAGCTTCCATTAAGCATTTGCGTGGCAAAAAGTTTGAATTATTACCCGATTTTCAAACCAAGGGTAAAATGGATGCGTCAAATTACAATGACGGAAAACGTGGAGGAAAAATTAGAGTGCGTGCAACCATTGAGGAATTAGATAAAAAAACATTACTCATCAAGGATGTACCCTATAGCGTAACTACCACGCAATTAATGGAGAGTATCACCAAGGCCAATGATCAGGGTAAAATAAAGATCAAAAAAGTAACCGATGTTACTGCCGCAGATGTTGAAATTCAAATTGACTTAGCTACTGGTATCTCACCCGATATTACCATTGATGCTTTGTACGCTTTTACCGATTGTGAAATTAGTATTTCGCCCAATGTCTGTGTGATTGTAAATAATCGACCACAATTTATTGGTGCATCTGATTTGCTAAGGCACTCCGTTGATCATACCAAAGGTTTGTTGCAAGCGGAATTGCAAATATTATTAAAAGAATTAGAAGATAAATGGCATTTCACTAGTTTGGAGAAAATATTTTTTGAAGAAAAAATTTACAAAGAATTAGAGAAAAAACATATGACCTGGGATAAGGTGATTGATGCGATTGATGATGCGTTTACTCCTTTTAAAAAGAAATTTAAAAAACCCATTGAACGTAGCGATTTATTAAAACTGACTGACAAACCCGTTCGTCGTATTTATAAATTAGATATAGATGATTTAATTGCACAAATCAAAGCAATTGAGGATGAAATTAAATTGGTAAAAAACAACTTGGCTAATTTGACCGATTATGCGGTTAATTATTATGAAGGGTTATTGAAAAAATATGGTAAGGGTAAGGAGCGTAAAACGGAAATAAAAGAATTTGATACCATACAAGTGAAGCACGTTGCCATTGCCAATACCAAATTATATATTAATCGTGCCGAAGGTTTTGTGGGAACTAGTTTGAAGAAAGATGAGTTCCTTTGTGACTGTACCGACTATGATGATATCATTGCTTTTGCGAAGTCCGGTATCATGAAAGTGGTTAAAGTATCCGATAAGGTATTTATAGGTAAGGATATTTTACATGCAGCCGTATTCCAGAAAAACGATGAGCGTACCACCTATAATATGATGTATGTGGATGGCGCTACTGGAATTAGTTATGCCAAAAGATTTAATGTAACAGGTATCACAAGAGACAAAGAATATCCTTTGACAAAATCAGCAGATAAATCCAGAGTTCATTATTTATCTGTGAATGCAAATGGAGAAGCAGAATCGGTAAAAATTATTTTAAGTCCTAATTGTACCGCGCGTATTAAAGAACTTGAATTTTATTTTGATGAATTGGAAGTGAAGGGCCGAAGTAGTGTGGGGAATCAAATAACCAAGTATCCGATCAAGTCGGTAAAATTGAAGGAAGCGGGCAAAAGCACCCTTATGGGTCGCAAATTATGGTTTGATGACAAGTTTGGTCGTTTTAATACTGAGGAAAAGGGTATTTATTTAGGTACCTTTGAGGACGAAAAGGTTTTGGTGGTAACCAGTGATGGTAATTACGAGGTAACGGATACGGAACCAACACAGCGTTTTGATCCAGAAAAAGTAGTGTTCATTGAAAAGTTTAATCCGGAAAAGATCATTACTGCAGTATATCTTGACAAAGAAAAATTGCAGTTCAATATCAAAAGGTTTAAAATAGAAACCACCACTTTAAAAACACCATTTACTTTTATCAAGGAAGGAAATGGGAATTATTTGGAAACGATTACTACCGCAGAGGATCCAATATTAGTGGTTCATACTGGTAGAGGGGCGCAAGTAAGAAAAGCCAAATTTAAAGTGAACAAAATGGTGGATATAATGGGTTGGAAAGCCATTGGAACTAAATTGGTTGATTTTACGAAGTCGGTAGAAATGGAATGGGAGAAAAAAGCCGGTAGTAAAACGGATGAACAACAACCTGAATTATTTTAATTATTTAAATATAAACTTATGTCAACTGTTAATGTAGGTCAATTTAATCTCCTACGCGTGGACCGAAAGGTTGACTTTGGATTTTATATGGATGATGGCGAAGAGGGTATCCTACTTCCCAAAAGATTTGTACCCTCAGGTTTACAAATAGGCGATACAATTAGTGTTTTCATATATCATGATTCTGATAATCGTTTAGTAGCGACTACACAGGAACCTTTTGCAGTAGTGGGCGAAATTGCTGCTTTAAAGGTAGTCGACGTAACTAAGCAAGGGGTGTTTATGGATTGGGGATTAATGAAGGATTTATTTGTTCCTGTTTCGCAACAACTATCTAGCATGCGTTTGGGCGGCAAGTATTTAGTTAAATTGTACATTGATAAACAAACAGGACGTGTTGCGGCTACTGAAAAAATTGACAACCAACTTAGTAATGATAATTTAACGGTTAAAGAAGGGGAAAAAGTGAGTGTGCAAGTATATCGTGAATCTGATTTAGGTTATGTAGTAATTGTGAATCAAGTGCACCAAGGGTTGGTATATAAAAATGAAGTTTTTACACATTTGCATATTGGGCAATTTATTCAAGAAGCGTTTGTTAAAAAAATAAGAGATGGGAATAAATTAGATATTGGTATTGGCAAGCAAGGGGTTGAAAAATTAGATGATGATAAATCAACGATTGTTAGATTGCTAAAATCACACGGCAATTTTTTACCTTATCATGATAAATCAAATCCCGATGAGATTTATGCTTTTTTTGGAATGAGTAAAAAGGCGTTTAAAATGAATGTGGGCATTTTGTATAAAAGCAAAAGAATCACTCTTGAAGCGGAAGGAATCCGATTATTACCAGAAGTGGAAACAGCACCGGATGCGCCAGTGGTAGATGAAATCGCAGAATAGATTTTTAATTTTAATAAATTCTTTCAAGCATGCACAACGAAGTTTATATCATATCGGCTGTGAGAACACCCATTGGTTCCTTTGGCGGTAGCTTGCGTAGTTTAAGTGCTACTGAATTAGGAGCTATTGCAATTAAAGGTGCATTAGAAAAGTCGGGGGTAAATCCAGAGATGATTGACGAAGTTATTATGGGTTGTGTGATACAAGCGGGCCTTGGTCAAGCACCTGCACGACAAGCTGCTTTGAAAGCGGGACTTTCAAATAATGCCATTTGTACTACAATTAATAAGGTTTGTGCAAGTGGGATGAAATCGGTGGCTATTGCTGCACAAAATATTTTACTCGGTGATGCGGATGTGATTATTGCAGGTGGAATGGAAAGTATGAGTAATGTTCCTTTTTATAATATGCAACAAAGATGGGGCAACAAGTATGGCGATGTAAGTTTGTTGGATGGCTTAGCAAAAGATGGATTAACTGATGTGTATGATAATGTAGCCATGGGTAATTTCGCAGATAGTTGCGCGAAGGATAATAAAATATCAAGAGAGGAACAAGATAATTTTGCGATTCAAAGTTATAAAAAATCACAAGTAGCATCGGAGCAAGGTTTTTTTAAGCAAGAAATAATCCCAGTCGTCATTCCACAAAAAAAAGGGGATCCTGTTATTGTTGATAAAGACGAAGAGCCTTATAAAGTAAATTTTGATAAAATTGCACAATTAAATCCTGCATTTAGTAAAGAAGGAACGGTGACTGCAGCAAATGCGTCCACCATGAATGATGGTGCTGCGGCATTGCTGTTGATGAGCAAAAAGAAAGCAAATGAGTTGGGATTAAAACCAATTGCAATCATTAAAGGGTTTGCGGATGCAGCTCAAGATCCTCGATGGTTTACCACGACTCCTGCCTTGGCATTACCAAAAGCATTAGCGAAAGCCGGCATTGAAAAAGAGGCAATTTCTTATTTTGAATTTAATGAAGCATTTTCAGTAGTAGGTTTGGTGAATACTTCTTTATTAAATCTAGATCCAACTAAAGTAAATGTACATGGAGGTGCAGTATCCTTAGGTCATCCTTTGGGATGTAGTGGTGCGCGCATATTGGTTACCCTTATACATATTTTACAAAAAAATAAAGCACAATATGGTGCTGCTGCAATTTGCAATGGGGGAGGAGGTGCAAGCGCAATGGTAATTGAAAGTTGCTAGTTTTATATTAGCGCGTTGCTTGTTCTACAATTTCTTCCATTTGAATTCCGCCATGGCTTTCATCATAAGTACATTCGCCATTTTTGATCAATAAAATTTGCGGAGATTCATGGTAAACATTAAATTTTTCAGCAATTGCATTGGAGATTGGTCTGTAATTCAGCAAGTCTAAATAGTAAAATTGGATGGCGTCAGGCGCTTCTGATCTTTCCATTCTTGCCAAAGCCATTTTGCTAATGCTACAGGTGGTGCTATGTTTAAGTATAACTTGTGGTGTTGTAAAGGATAAACCTTTTATTGTTTCCAGCTGATTTAGGTCGGTTAATGGGATCCAGTTCATGATAATTATGCGTTTAGCAGCACAAATTTACTTAATTTCCATCAGTTATTTTAGGGCATTTTTACCCCTAATTACACCATTAGTTTGATTAACTTTGAGCCATAATAAAAAATATGAATTTACAATTAACAAAGCCAATTGTTTTTATTGATCTTGAAACAACTGGAATAAATGTGAGCTTGGATAAAATTGTGGAAATAGCACTGGTAAAAATAATGCCAGATGGTACAAAGCAAGTGAAACGCAAATTAGTTAATCCTGAAATGCACATACCGGAACAAGTGACTGCCATTCATGGCATTTCAGATGAAATGGTAAAGGATGCTCCAAGTTTTAAGCAAATTGCGAATGAAATTAAGCAATTCATAGAGGGAGCTGATTTGGGGGGCTATAATAGTAATCGTTTTGATATTCCTATGTTAAACGAGGAGTTTTTAAGATCAGGTATTTCTGCAGATATGGAAAGCCGACAATTATTGGACGTACAGAAGGTTTTCCATAAAATGGAGCAACGTACCCTAACAGCTGCTTATAAGTTTTATTGTAATAAGAATTTAGAGGATGCGCATACGGCCGAGGCAGATGCCATGGCCACTTGGGAAGTACTAGAAGCGCAAGTGGAAAAGTATGCAAATATTGGAAATACGGTAGAAAGTATCGTTAAATTCACTGGAGAAGACCAAATTGTGGACTTTGCAGGTCGATTTATTATGGAAAATGGGGTAGAAATATTTAATTTCGGTAAGCACAAAGGTAAATCCGTAGTCCAGGTGCTTAAAGACGAACCCCAATATTATGATTGGATGATGAAGGGGGATTTCGCTTTACACACCAAACAAAAACTTACGGAAATACTTAACCGCAGTATTTTAAAAAAATAATTTCTTTTTATATCCATACGCCATAATTGAAAAAATTAGTCATTATACCCACTTACAATGAAAAGGAGAATATCGCTTCTATTATTGAAACCGTTGTAGGATTTGCAGCTGAATATGATGTATTGGTGGTGGATGATGGATCTCCAGATGGGACTGCTCAAATTGTGGAAGGATTAATTCCCAAACATATTGGACGCATTTTTATTGAAAAAAGAGCAGGCAAATTGGGTTTAGGTACTGCCTATATTCATGGTTTTTTATGGGCTTTGAAGCGGAATTATGATTTAATATTTGAAATGGATGCCGATTTCTCACATAGTCCCAATGACTTAGATCGATTAGCAGAAGCATGCATGAATGGTGCGGATGTAGCTGTAGGAAGTAGATATGTAAAAGGGGGTAGTACAGAAAACTGGCCATTAGACCGTCAAATTTATTCCATTGGCGGATCTGCTTATACGAGGTTAATTACTGGGATTCCGGTCAAGGATCCAACTGCTGGTTTTGTTTGTTATCAACGAAAAGTTTTAGATGCCATTAATCTAAGTACCATCAATTTTATAGGCTACGCATTTCAAATTGAGATGAAGTTTGCTGCTTGGAAATTAGGATTTATCATCAAGGAAGTGCCCATCAATTTTGTGGATCGAAAAATTGGGGCTAGTAAAATGACTAAGGGTATAATTAAAGAAGCTATTTTAGGCGTTTTAAATATGCAATGGCAATCCAGCACAGGTAAATTCATTAAAATAATAAAGCGCATTCGTGTCAACTTTTAAAAAGGCTTTACTTCAATTACATCTTTTTGTTTTTTTGGCAGGTCTAACAGGACCTTTGGGCTTCTTAATTCAGTTAAATGGTCTGATGTTGGTTTTTTATAGAATGTTGCTTGCTTCTATTGTTTTATTATTTATTTATTTCTTTACGCAGCAGAAACATAATTATAATTTTGTAACAAAATTTAAATTAATTGGTATTGGTGCGATCATAGCCCTTCATTGGGTTTGCTTTTATGGAAGCATTAAATTAGCTAATGTGTCAATTGCACTCGTTTGTTTTTCTAGTACAAGCATGTTCACTTCACTCATTGAGCCTTTGGCTAAAAAAGTTAGCATCAAGTGGCGTGATATATTCATTGGTGCACTTAGTTTTATAGGGATACTATTGATATTCCATTTTGATACCAAATTCAGAACAGGGATTATTGTAGGATTATTTTCAGCGCTATTGGCTTCTATATTTTCAGTCATCAATAAAGGAGTCACCGAT
>CAJBLA010000218.1 GCA_903953815.1 uncultured Bacteroidota bacterium
GAATAAGATTTGGGAAATTGAAGATGAAAAAATTATAGAATTTAAAGGAGGTTACCAAGAATGGCTTGAATGGAAGGAAAGAATGGCGAAAGCAAAAGTAGCGACTTCAGAGCCTGCAAAAAATACAAACACCAAGGAAAATAAAAAACAATCCAAGCCAGAACCGGTTGTTAAAGCGGTTGAACCTAATGTGGCAATTGATAAGGATTTACAAAAGCAAATACAAAAATTACAACGCGCCATAGCGCAATTAGAGCATAATATTGAAACCTTACAAAAGGAAAAATTAGATATTGAGTCACAAATGGCCGATCCAACAATTTATTCTGATACCCAAAAGTTTCATGTCGTAGAAAAAAGCTACCAAGATAAAAATGCTTTAATTAGATCCATGAATAAGGAATATGAAATTGCATTTAATGATTTGCTACTTTTAGAAAGCAAGTAATCAGCTTTAAAGAACTTATCGGCTTACACACCCTTTTTTTTGGTTTTACCAACGGATCATTGCCCAATGCCTATTGCTCCCAATAATGTGCAAAAACTAACGATACAGCTAGTTTTATAGAAAAATACCCACATTTGGTTATTTAATACCTATAATTACCCCTAATTGATTAAATTTGTAGCTCCATTTGGTTAAGCCGCATTTGAATTCCAAATTGTAAATCAATGCTTTAACCTACAATTGATAAACATATGTCCACAAAAAAAGTGACCAAAATTGCCGTTCTGACTTCAGGCGGTGATGCCCCCGGGATGAACGCAGCTATTAGAGCAGTGGTTAGAACTAGTTTATACCATGGATTAGAAGTATTTGGTGTAGCTAGAGGTTATAATGGAATGATTGAGGATGACATTTTTCCAATGGATTCAAGATCAGTGGCGAATATCATTCAACGTGGCGGAACCATCCTAAAAACAGCAAGAAGTAAGGAGTTTTTTGAAGAAGAGGGTCGAAAAATAGCTTACGCTAATTTAAAAAAGAGAAATATTGACGGTATCGTGGTAATAGGTGGAGATGGTAGCTTTAAAGGTGCACAAAAATTCAGTAACGAATTTGATATACCATGTATTGGACTTCCTGGTACCATAGATAAAGACATTGCTGGTAGTGATTTCACCATTGGATTTGATACAGCAGTTAATACGGCAGTGGAAGCCATTGATAAAATCAGAGATACTGCTGATGCGCATGACCGTTTATTTGTTGTTGAAGTGATGGGCCGAGATGCAGGTTATATTGCCCTACATAGTGGTATTGCGACAGGGGCTGAAAATATTTTGATCCCAGAAACCAAAACAGATATGAATGCATTGATTACCGCATTGACTGAAAAGGAAAAGCGGAAAAAATTAGTGAATTTAATCGTAGTTGCCGAAGGTGATGAATTTGGTGGCGGTACACAGGTTGGAAATTTTTTAAAGGAAAAATTACCCAATGCAGATATTCGCGTTTGTATTTTAGGACATATACAAAGAGGTGGCTCTCCGAGTTGTTTGGATCGATTGATCGCAAGTAGAATGGGCTATCACGCTGTAGAGTGTTTGTTAAATGGTACACACAATGTAATGGTGGGAATTGAAGATAATAAAATGAAGTACACCCCATTAGACAATGCAGTAAAAGCAAAACAAAAAATATCAGAAGAATGGTTGAAAATCGTAAAGATATTAGCCAGCTAAAACTAAATAAATAACACTTTAATAATTAACACTAACCCCAAATAATAATGAGCCAGCAGCAAGAATTTAAAAACATACATCACAAAACGAAAATAGTTGCAACCGTAGGGCCAGCTTGCGAATCCTATGAGCAATTAAAAAATTTAGTGATTGCTGGGGTGAATGTTTTTCGCTTAAATTTTTCACATGGTAGTCATGAAGACAAAAAGAAAATCATTGATCATATCCGCGGCATTAATAAAGAATTAGGATGCAGTATTGCGATATTAGGCGATTTACAAGGGCCTAAATTAAGGGTGGGTGAAATTGCGGACAATAAATTAGACGTAAAAGCCGGCGACATACTAACTTTCACGAATGAAAAATGTATTGGCACACTTGAAAAAATATATGTCTCCTACCCTAACTTGGCGGGCGATGTAGTGGTTGGTAATACCATTATGATTGATGATGGAAAGATAGAAGTGATGGTAAGCAGTGTTGAAAAAAATGGAGATGTAAAAGTAAAAGTAACATTGGGTGGTATTATTTCTTCCAAAAAGGGAATCAATCTTCCGGATACAAAAATTTCCTTGCCTGCATTAACTGAAAAGGATTTAGAAGATGCTGATTTTATCATCAAAGAAAAATTAGATTGGGTTGCCTTAAGTTTTGTAAAAAGAGTTGCTGATATTGAAATGCTTCGCGATATCTTAAATAAGAACAATAGCAAATCAAAAATTATTGCGAAGATTGAAATGCCTGAAGCATTAACAAATATCCGAGATATCATCAATGCTAGTGATGCAATTATGATTGCACGTGGTGACTTAGGTGTTGAGCTTCCTGTTGAAAAAATTCCTTTGATTCAAAAAGAATTGATACGTAAATGTTTGCATCGTGCGAAGCCTGTGATTGTTGCTACGCAAATGATGGAAAGTATGATTGATCGCGTAAAACCAAATCGTAGTGAAATTACGGATGTAGCCAATGCGGTTATTGAAGGTGCGGATGCAGTGATGTTAAGTGGTGAAACTGCAACTGGTCAATTCCCGGTATTAGTGATTGAAACTATGCGTAAAATTATTCATGAGGTTGAACAAAATGGCTACAAATATAATCGCGCGGATGACTTTAAACCGCAATCACATTCTCCTTCATTTTTAAGTGACGCCGTTTGTTATAATGGTTGTAAACTAGCTGATGATAGTGATGCAAAAGCAATTATCGGTATGACACAAAGTGGCTATACTGCTTTTATGTTAAGCAGTTTCCGTCCTAAAGCGCCTCTATTTATTTTTACAAAGGAAAAAAGTTTGGTGAATCAACTTAGCTTAAGCTGGGGTGTAAAAACGATTTATTATAATAAAGAAGAAAGTTTGGATAATATTATTAAGGATCAAATTTCAATATTAAAAAAAGAAGGGTACGTACAAACAGGCGACGTGGTGGTAAATACAGGAAGTACCCCTGTAGAATTACATCTTCCTACGAATGTCATAAAAATCAGTAAAGTAGAATAATAAAATAATATTGTATGATTGAATCATTTGAAAAAATTCCAGTTAAGATATTCCCTACAGCTAATGATGGGTCTATCATGGTAGCGGCTCAAATTGCAACACTCATTAAAGATAAGCAAGCAAAAAAAGAAAACTGTGTGCTTGGTATGGCTACTGGAAGCACGCCTATTTTATTATACAAAGAACTAGTTCGATTACACAAGGAAGAAGGTTTGAGTTTTAAAAATGTAATCACGATTAATTTAGACGAATACTACCCCATTCATAAAACGGCCTACCAAAGTTATTGGAGCTTTATGCATCGTCATTTATTTAGCCAGGTTGATATAAAACCAGAAAATATACATATCCCTAATGGCGAATGGGCAGAGGAGCAAATTAAAGAACATTGTGCAGGTTACGAACAAATTATAGAAAAATCAGGCGGAATTGATTTGCAAATATTAGGCATAGGTAAAAATGGTCATATTGGTTTTAATGAGCCAGGTTCAAGTTTTCATTCAAAAACTAGGGTCATACATTTAGACCAACAAACAAGAATTGCAAACACTTATGAATTTCATGATTTGAATAAAGTGCCTAGACTAGCGATTACAGTGGGTATTAGCAGTATCATGAAAGCCAAAAAAATTGTTTTATTGGCTTGGGGAAATAAAGCAGACATCATAGCAAAAGCTGTGGAAGGAAATATTACAGAACAAGTACCCGCAAGTGTTTTACAAAACCATGATGATTGTACTTTTGTGATAGATGAAATAGCAGCGACCGATTTAACCAGACATAAATCACCATGGCTAACTGGAAGTACTGATTGGACACCTGCATTAATTAAAAAAGCCGTCATTGAACTTGCTTTAAAATTAGATAAAACAATTTTAAGCTTAACAGCAAATGATTATACGGAAAACAGTTTGGCCGACTTATTAGTTTTAAGAGAATCTGTTTACGATATTAATTTACAAGTATTTTATATGCTTAGGGATACCATTACTGGTTGGCCAGGTGGCAAACCTAATGTTGTTATACCAGCGCATCCTGAACGTAGTAATCCTTTTCCAAAAAAGGTATTGATATTCTCCCCTCACCCTGATGATGATATCATAAGTATGGGTGGAACATTTATGCGATTACAAGATCAAGGTCATGAGGTGCATGTAGGATATCAAACCAGTGGAAATATTGCAGTGACCGATGAATTTGTTACCCGCTTTTTAGACTTCGCCGTTGGTTTTGAAGATTTGTTTGGCATTGACAATAAAAAAAGTCAAGAAATTTTAACCAATGCACGTGCCTATTTAGCGAGTAAAAAATCAGACCATATTGACACTGCTGAAATCAGGGCGATCAAAGGACTTATTCGTCGCTGTGAAGCAAAAGCTACTTGTCGCTATGTGGGCTTAAAAGATGAGAACCACCATTTTTTAGATTTGCCTTTTTATGAAACAGGGGCTATTGAAAAAAAGCCAATGAGTGAATTAGATATAAAAATCACCATGGACTATTTAAATAAATTACAACCCCACCAAATTTATTGCGCTGGTGATCTAGCTGACCCACATGGTACCCATAAAGTTTGTTTAGAGATCATATTTGAAAGCTTGCGCCGACTTAAAGCTTCAGGTGCAGAATGGATTAAAGATTGCTGGGTTTGGTTATATAAGGGTGCATGGCAGGAATGGGATATTGCAGAAATTGAAATGGCGCTTCCTATGAGTCCAGATCAGGTATTAAAAAAGCGCTTTGGCATATTCATACATCAATCCCAAAAGGACAGTGTACCCTTCCAAGGAACCGATGCAAGGGAATTTTGGCAAAGAGCGGAAATTCGCAATGCCAATACCGCAGATATCTATGCACGCCTAGGATTGACCAGATATGCTGCTATTGAGGCATTTGTACGCTGGCATTATTAGAAATTAGTCCCGATAATTGACTTTTTACTTGGGGGAATGAGGTATTTCAAATATATTTGCACCCCCTATAACTAGGGAAATGGCTGCGTAGCTCAACTGAATAGAGTACCTCACTACGGATGAGGGGGTTTTAGGTTTGAATCCTAACGCGGTCACAAAGCCCCACGAGAAATCGTGGGGCTTTTGCATTCAAAGAGACGCATTAAAAGACACGAAGTGTCAGCTATGAAGCATTGACTGTGTTAATAGCTTGCTATTAAAAACAGACAAGGATTTATAGCAAACGCGCGAAGCGCGTATTTAATAAAGTGAATATTTAAGAAAAAGCTCCGCTGATGTTTTTAAAGGGCTTTGGGTAAGCCCAATACGAGAGGCTGCGCTTGAACAAAGTGAAAGCGCCATCCTAATATAATGATACTTGTTTTGGCTGCGCTTGAACGCAGTGAAAGCGCCATCCAGTTATTCTTGAATATGCTGCGCTTGAACGCAGTGAAAGCGCCATCCAGAGATTGTTGAAAAGCTGCGCTTGAACGCAGTGAAAGCGCCATCCTAATATAATGATACTTGTATTGTTTGCGCTTGAACGCAGTGAAAGCGCCATCCTAAATTAGTAAGCCTTTATCCCAAAATCATAATAATAAACAGGCGTCCCTACCGATGGAAAATTAAACTTTAGCGATATCTGATTCACACCAAGTTTAAGCAATTTCATCGCTTTATCCGTAAGTAAGGTTTCACTAATTTTTACCTCGGGATCATTCTTTAAAAAATTATTGAACTGCATCACATATACCCCATTAATATAAACATCAGTCATGCCTGTATTACAGGCCACCAATGACAACTTTGACGGCAGAGAAACTAATGTGAACTCCTTATTTAAAAACAAACTATTTGTACTCCAAGAAGTATTTACTTTGGGTGTATTTTTATTTTCAATGCCAAAGGGCGCTGTGCCCAATTTTAAATTAGCGTTAGTCGAATTTTTTATCCAATCATTGGAGGGAGATGTAAAACTATAATTCCATTGTTGCGGTTCATTCATTGAAAGTGGCAAAATGAACTTACCAGTAAGCGTCGGCTTAAAAAATTGTTGATGCAAAGCAGCAAATGAGGCTTCTGGAAGTTTACTCACTTTTCGATCATAGGTCATCCATCCACTTATCTCATCTTCCACATCACTTATTTGTGTATATACCACTGCATTTAAACCATACTTTTTAAGTTGGAATAAATCATCCAATAAAATTTTATACTTTTCTATTAATTCATCCGTTGATTTAACAACGCCTTTTTTAAAGTCAAGGGTCCAATCGGTTTTTAATTTGGTTTCCGTTTTTAAATTAGGGGTCCATAAATGACCAGGAATTAATAAATCAAAACCTCCTGCTTCTCCCAAAACTTGGGCTCGATCATAATTTTTATTTACTAAAGCAACCGCTGGATGAATAGTATAATCATGAAAATCTCGAATATCTCCTACCAGCTTATCATTCCATCCACTCGCATTTATTACTAATCTTGAAGGATCCTTGGCTTTTAAAGCAGCAGTTAATCTTTCCGTGTCATATTGCCCCCAACTTTCATTAAACAACACCCATTGAATAATAGATGGATGATTGTACAATTGATCGACGGTTAAATTTTGTTCTAGTTCAAAATCA
>CAJBLA010000219.1 GCA_903953815.1 uncultured Bacteroidota bacterium
CCTACCGCTTACTTTTTCAACGATGCTGGCTAATAGTACATAGCCCGTATTACTATATAAATATTTTTCACCCGGTTCAAATAATTTGGATGGTGCATACTTATTTAAATAGTTAATAATATCATCATTGCCGGCCACTTTTGCTTTGTCCCAATAGCTATCCATGATTGCTTGATAATCCGGAAGTCCGCTAGTATGCGTAAGTAACTGACGTATGGTAATTCCTTTGTAAGGAATGTTGATGTACTTTTCAACCAAGTCATCGTAATTTAATAATCCTTTTTCTTTAACCATCATCATAGTCATGGCAGTAAACTGCTTACTGACTGAGGCTAATTCAAAGATGCTGTTTATATTTAAAGCCTTTTGATTGGCATAATCGATATAGCCTACTGCTTTATTATATTTTACTTTACCTTTTTCTGCTATAAGTACTGCCCCACTAAATTTATTATTGGAAACCAGGTTGCTTATTATACTATCCACTTTCCCGTAATTAATACCCTGTGAAAAAACAGCGCTGAAACAAAATACAAAAACAATTGTAATGTATACTCTGAATAATTTTTTCATATTATTAAGTTAGTTAGAAATAATAAAAAGCGCAATACCATTCATCATACTTAAATATACAAATAATAAATTTATAATTTTAGCAATGAAAAAAAGGTAGGCTCACCCATTTCAATGACTTCCCCAGGCTGCATGTTCCCAATAGAAATATTTTCAATTTCAGTTCTAATGAGGCGAATACACTTATGATTGACAGCGGCTACCATTTTTCGAACCTGATGAAACTTGCCTTCGGTTAAAGTGATTTTCAACCAGCTTGTTTTAACATTTTCGTGTAAAGGCTTCCCTACTTCAAATAAATTAGCGGGCTTGTTGACTAATTTTACCATGCACGGGGTGGTAATAAATTGGGTGCCATTAGGAGCACTTATCGCGATACCATTGGCCAACTTTAGGACGGTTTCAGGACTAACCGTATTTTTTACTTGTACTAAATAAGTTCTTGTATGAGGCACTCGACCTTGGAATAAAAGACGGGTAATTTTTTTGTTGGTGGTAAGTAATAATAATCCTTCGGAATTTTGATCTAACCTGCCAATTGCGTGGGTTTCTTCCGGAAAATTAAAATCCAAGTCACCTAATAATTTCACCTGATGACTGCTCACAAACTGCGACACCATATTCATTGGTTTGTTAAGTATAAAATATCGGTGTGATGTCATAGTAGCAAATTACATATTCCTTAGAGCAAATTACTTAATATTGCATATGCAACAACCTTCCAATGATCCTTTACACGGAAAAACACTTGAATTTATCGTAACTGAGCTAGTGAACTATTTTGGTTGGGAGGATTTAGGTCAGCATATTCCCATTAATTGCTTTAAGAGCAACCCTAGTATAAAGTCAAGTTTAACTTTTTTACGCAAAACCCCTTGGGCACGCACTAAAGTGGAGCAATTGTATATTAGAATGATTAAAAACTAAGCTCATTCAATTTATCCGTAGGATTCATCATGTAGGTAATCATTGAATTGTCCTTCAATAATTCCACTACCCTAAATCCTTTATAAGGGGTCCCCCAATTACCACCTACATGGGCATCAAAAATATAGGGCACTTTTTCAACCATTTTAAAGCTATCTTGATCATGCTCATGACCA
>CAJBLA010000220.1 GCA_903953815.1 uncultured Bacteroidota bacterium
AAGGCTGGGATGGACGGGATTCAAGTGGTATATTGCAGGAGATGGATGGGTATAGTTATTTTCTGGAATATAACTACATAGATCCCTTAACGAGTGAATTAAAAAATATTAAGAAAACAGGGTCTGTAATATTATTTAGATGATGCGTATAATAAAACATATAATCTATTTTATTGCTTTTGCTTTATTTCAAAATAAAGTACAAGCGCAAACGCCGTTTATTTCACAAAATTTCAATAATATTCAATTTTTCAATCCAGCAAGTGTTGGATTTGGAAGTTATAACAGGTTTAGTACAATTTATCGAAGTCAATTTACAAGTGTGGGCAGACCCTATAAAACAATTGGAATGAATCTTGATTTCGGGTTTTTAAAAAATGATGGTGCGGATATGAATAATATAGGCTTTGGTATCCAAGGTTTATCAGAGCAAATTTTAGATGGCATTTTACAAACGAACTCAATTACTGCAACACTTGCTGATCGTGTATTTTTTGATGATGCAAGAACCACTTATTTGTCATTAGGGATTGGAGCTACTTTTGTTAATAGGACTATTGATTATTCGTCTTTAATTTTTGGGGATCAATTTACATCTGGTCGATTATTAAATGCGACCAGCATGGAAGTGCTCAACAATAATTTTTCAAAAAATTCTCTCAATGTTGGATTTTTATTTTCCCGAAATAATTATACTTCTTTTTTTCAGTTAGGGATGAGTTCCTATTTTATTGGTAGATCCACTGGATATAATACAACGAATGATAGCGCTAGGGTAAGTCCTTTAAATGAATTTAGTCAAGTTTTGGGGCAATTAAATTATGAAAAATTATTTTCAGGGAATAAAACTTTGATGATTCATGCCAATTATCAAAACCGATACGAAAATGAATTTGTTTATGCAGGAGCTGCAATTGGTATCCCATTCAATGAATCCTATGAATCTACTAATAGGATGTATGTGGGGTGCTTTTATCGTACTAAAGATGCGGTAGTTCCTTATATTGGCTTACTATTAAATAAATATAAGCTGGGTATTACCTATGATATTTACAATAATGATATGACTGCAGCTAATTTGAGGCCACAAACTTTTGAATTTACTTTGTCTACCTATTTTGGCAAACGTCGTAATGAAGGTATGAGAAGTTTATTTGATTAAAGTTTGAAAAATATTTTTTTCTTATAGAGGAAATAACACAATCCCCATTCAATTAAAAATATTAAGGTACATCCAAATAAGGCAATGAATGTTTCAGAAGTGGTAAAGCTATTTAATAAGCCAAAAGCAAACTTTTTAACATAAGGATTTAACCATCCGCCTCCAACTGTTTCAAAAAACAAATAAATGAATATGGAATTCAGTGATAATATTCTCAGAAACAGTATTTTTTTATTCTGCTTAACATCAATAAAATAATAACAAGCAGCAAAAAATAGGATACACCAGCCCAGTGAAACTAGGGTAAATGAACTAGTGGCAATTCTTTTGATAATTGGATTTATTGCTAAAATATCTAAAGCATAACCAACAATTAATAATCCCAATCCCCAATAAACCATCTGTTTGATTTTATATTGTTGATCAGTTGCATTCAATAATAATTTACCAATCAATGCACCTGCTATTGTATGCACCGAAGTGGGGATGCAATTGATGGCCACCCATCCGCCACGACTGGTTTTATTCATGAGGAGCATATCAACATAATTACCAAAATTGAAATGATTGGTAAATCCTAAATTGTAGCCGGGAACATTGGTATAACGGTATAGTAAATCGGTTAAAATTAATAGGCCAATACATAAAATTATTTGTGATTTAATTTGCCATTCAAAAATGAAATAAGCAATTAACATGGTAAAGGAAAGTTGGGTTAATACATTCCACAATTCAAAACTCAAACCTGTATCTTTTACCGCATAACATAATACGCCCCAAAAAAACAACCAACCACTACGTTTAATTGTTTTAAGGGTTATTTCCTTTTTTAGTATATTTTTTTGTTGTTGATTTTGAATAGAGAAGGCCATTGCAGTACCAGCAATAAACATAAATCCAGGTTGGATCAAATCCCAAAATCGCATGCCGTGCCAAGGGTGATGTTGGAATTGAATAAATACATTTTCAAAAAAATGATCTTTGGAAGCTAAAAAAAATACTTTAAAAATACCTGTACTTTCTAAGGCCAATAGCATCATGATTAAACCCCGCATAAAATCAAGTGAATACAGTCTTTTATTTATATCTACAGTGGTAAGCGTATTGGACATGAAGTGAATTTAAGAATTAATTTATCTGATTATGCTAGTGAATTTTAATTACTTCGCAATAGGTGAAATCTGTAGCTTAAATAACACTTTTAGTAAGGATTAATAATTACCTAGGGATTTGTTTTAATAACCAATTGGTAAGTTCAATAGCTGCTTGTTTGTTTTGGTAGGTAGGGTTTAAGCGATCATTCACTACATATTCATTATAAATCCATGGATCGCCCACCGCAAACACAGTGCCTTTTCCAAATTTACTTGTAGCCATAATAACGTCTCCGTTATTTTCAAGTGACGCTTGCGCAGGGCTTTTTAATTGTAAAGTACAAATACCTTTTAAGTATAATTGTTTTGCGGTGGTAAAAATGGGATGTGTATCTGGTACCATAATTTTTCCTACGGTAATATCTTTAATAACAGAATTTCGTACTTTATCCGTAAAGTGAATTCCAAAGGCATTGGCTAATAAATTAAAATGAGATAAATCTGCATTGGCTGAATCATTGGCAAGTAATACCAATACGCCACCTTGTGCAACCCAATCGCTAATTATTTTAACATCGGCCGCTTTCATGTAATTAGGATTAGGGGATTCCTTTTGATTATCTGGATCGGTTATAATATAGACAGCTGCTTTTTTCAAATTCTCAATGGTAGGTGCTTCTATTAGGCTTCTAATTTTAGCGCCTTTATCGGTAAACATTTCACCCCACATGCTGTAACCATTAAGTGTCGTATCCTCCCATATATAATGAAAGCGATAAGCACTTCCATCTGGATTGGTTTTATACTCATTATTATAAAAGTAATCCAGCTTAACGACTGTCTTTTGTGCCTGGGTGTTAACGTTAACAAATGTTAACAAAATAAGTAATGTCAAAAATGATTTCATAGTATAATATTAAGTTTTTAAAATTAATTAATAATGTTTTAATGTAAACTGTTAAAAGTATAGCGAAATCGTTTTCGTAAGTAAATGTTAACAATCTTAACATTTCAAACTAATTTCCCTAATTTACTCAAATCTTTAAACAATATATAGAATTTATTTTTAAAGTAAACGATTTATAAATAAAAGATAATAAAAATTAAAATTGCTAAACCATGAGAAAAATTCTCTTGATGATGTTGCCCCTATTTTTTAAAGGCAATTTTATCTGGATACAAAATCGCCCTTTAACTGGTACTTGAGACCAATACCTCAAGGAATGATAGATGTTACTAATCCTAAAATAGAACAGAATCCTGGTTATTAATTTAGGTTAGATTTATTGGAAGGGTTTGTTCATCGTTTTATTTTTAAACATGGACAAATCCTTCCTTTTTTTTACGCCATTTTGGATCATTTTTTTTATATTTATTTGAACTAACGTGTTAAATTTTACTTTATGTCGATCAAAAAATCAAACCTCCTTTTAGTAATTGTATTATTTCAGTTTTTATTCGCCTCTGCGCAAAAAAATAGCAATGGGGTAGTAGCAAAATCTAGTTTGGTTGCGCCGTTGGTGGATGCAGCTAACTCAAGGTTTTTTTACTTCAATTCTGCAACTAGGCCATTTGGTATGGTAAACCTAAGCCCTGATATGAACTTAAGAGGAACTTGGAATACCGGCTATCGCTATAATGAGGATACTATTAAATGTTTTAGTCATATACATTGTTGGGAAATGTCAGGAATTCCTGTTTTACCCACCACTGGAATATTTAAAGGGCATTTAGGACCTGATACCTATGGGTCAAGTTATACGCATTCGGATGAAGTTGCTAAAGCAGGTTATCACAAAGTGGTATTAAAAGATTATGCAATCACTGCAGAATTAACTTCAACAAACCGTGTTGGTTTTCATAGATATACTTATCCAAAATCGGATGATAGTTATATCATATTTGATTTTACAACAGTATTAGGTTCTTCCGAAACACAATCAAGTAAAGTAAATAAAGCGAATGATCATCGCATTGAAGGCGAAGTGACGATGGCTGCAACCATTCGTCGTCCAAAACCTATAACCGTTTATTTTGTTGCAGAATTTGATAAACCATTTATCACATTTGGCGGTTGGAAAAAGGGAGTGGTTATTCCTACACTTAGTTCCTTAGAAGGTGAAAAAACAGGCGTGTTTGTTAAGTTTAATACCACCCAAGGAGAAAAGAGATTAATGAAAGTAGCTATTTCATATGTTAGCGTTGCAGAAGCACAAAATAATTTGAAGTCTGAATTACCTGCTTGGAATTTTGATGAAATTGTAAAACAGTCAGCACAAGATTGGGATGTGATGTTGGGTAGGATTGATGTGGAAGGGGGTACTAAAGTACAACAACAACGATTTTATACGGACTTATTTCATGCATTACAAGGTAGACGCATTGTAAGTGATGTAAGTGGTACTTATATTGATAATACGGGTGTTGCTCCATTGAAAAAACAAGTTAAACTAGATGCCAATGGTAAACCTAAATTTAATATGTATAATTCTGATTCATTCTGGGGAGCGCAATGGTCATTAAATACACTTTGGCATTTGGTATATCCTGAAATCACAGAGGAATTTATTAATTGTATGTTACAGATGTATGATGATGGTGGTTTAGTACCAAGAGGCCCATCTGGAGGTAATTATACTTATGTAATGACAGGGGCTGCTACAACTCCGTTTATCACCAGTGCTTATTTAAAAGGAATTAAAGGGTTTGATATTAATAAGGCATATGAAGGAATTAGAAAAGATCATTTCCCTGGAGGAATGATGAGTAAAGCAGGATATGAGCACAACACATTTAAAGGAGGGGGCATTGAAGAATATATGGCGCTAGGGTATGTACCTTTTCCATTAACACCTATTAAATATGGATTTCACCAAGATGGTGCTGCGCAAACATTGGAGTATGCCTATCAGGATTATGCATTAGCACAAATGGCTAAAGTGTTGAATAAAAAAGAGGATTATGATTTATTTACTTTGCGTGCCAACAACTATAAAAATTTATTTAATAAAGAAATTGGTTGGATGTGGTCTAAAAATAAAAAAGGAGAATGGAATCAGCCGATTGATATTTTAGATTATGAAAAAGGTTGGGTGGAAGGTAACGCGGCGCAATACACTTGGTTTGTGCCCCATGATGTTCCAGGTTTAATTAATTTAATGGGTGGAAACGATGCATTTACAACCAAGCTTAATGAATCCTTTACCAAAGCCCGTGTCCATAATTTTGTTTCAGGTAAATCTGAAAATCCAGTAGATCAAAAATTAATCAGACGCGTATATCTTAATTATGGCAATCAACCATGTATGCAAACACCTTTCTTATTCAACTATGCAGGTAAGCCTTGGTTAACACAATATTGGACCAGACAATTAATTGATTCTGTGTATGCTGGTATTTCACCACAAAAAGGATATAGTGGGGATGAGGATCAAGGACTAATGGGTTCTTTGGCTGTTTTATTAAAAATAGGCTTGTTCTCTACTGATGGGGGTACTTCTGCAAAGCCATTTTATGAGATGACCAGTCCGTTGTTTGATAAAATCACGATACAATTAAATCCAAAATATTACCCAGGTAAAAAAGTGACCATTCAAACAAAAAATAATGGGCCTAATAACGTTTACATTCAGTCAACGCAGATGAACGGAAAATCATTTAACATGCCATGGATTATGCATGATGATTTAATTAAAGGAGGTCTGTTGGAAATAAATATGGGAGCGGCACCTAATACGAAATGGGGAATTGAAACCTTAAATGCACCGGTGTCCACACTTCAAAAAAAATAATTTGAATTCGCAACAAATAAAGAATCATTATGACTAGTAAAAATATTATTTTAAAACAGCTTCAAAAAATGGCAGCTGTTGTTTTTATGATTTGTTTGTTTGTTGTTAAAATGAATGCGCAAAATAAATCAAGCCTGCCTAATATTGTTTATATTTTGGCAGATGATTTGGGCTATGGGGATGTATTTGC
>CAJBLA010000221.1 GCA_903953815.1 uncultured Bacteroidota bacterium
AAGGCTGGGATGGACGGGATTCAAGTGGTATATTGCAGGAGATGGATGGGTATAGTTATTTTCTGGAATATAACTACATAGATCCCTTAACGAGTGAATTAAAAAATATTAAGAAAACAGGGTCTGTAATATTATTTAGATAGATCATTAATTTTCACAGGTCGTACCCAACATTTAGTATACTTAAGATAATCATCTTGGGTGCCGTCATTAAAAAATTGTAGCCAAGCATGGTTTTCAATACTTTGATCAATGCTCCAGTAGTATTTTCCATTTAAACCCGGTATTTTGTCTTTGTTAAGGTATAAAAAATTTAATTCTGCTCTATTGGGTAATCTCCAACCATCTTTTAATTTTTCACAAGCTTTTCGGGAATCAGCCCATTTCATTTGCATCTTGAAATCGGAGCGAGCCACCAATAATTCACCAATTTTAATCGGGTTGTTGGTGATATTATTTTGAGCAATACCATGAAATGTTAGCAAGGATAGTGCGATAATGGCTAACAGCAATTTTGCTTTTTTCATGTAGTTTATAATTTTAGGCATCAATATCAAATATAATTGTTTTCAATGAACTTATATAGAAGATTTTTAAAATGTATATCATCAAAATTTGCGTTTCAGCTAATCTAAAATTAGTTAAATTCCATAAGTAAAATAAACACCATGTCAATTGGCTGTATTACTTATCTTTATTGACTATTAAGATTAATCAATGAGCGCATTACATTATAAAAATTTATTACATAAAATATATTTTATATGAAACTATTTAATTATTTATTTGTCTTCATTTTTATATCATTTGCGGTAGTGCAATATAATGACCCAGATCCTTATTTATGGATTCCAATTTATCTTTATCCAGCGGTACTTTGTTTTTTTGCTGCGCGAGAAAAATTTAATAAAAATACATATATCGGAGGGTTAATATTTTTTAGTATTTATGCTTTATATAAATTATTAGATCAAAATGGCGTGATTGATTGGTTGCGTTTACATGACGCTGCAAATATCGCAGCGACGATGAAAGCTGAACAACCATGGATTGAAGAGTCAAGAGAATTTTTTGGATTGGTCATTATCTTAATTGTATTATTTCTAAATTATAAAAAATTTATAAAATCAAAATAGTTTTCAACTCGGGCGTAATGTAACTTAAATCACATGCTTACATAATATATTATAACAATAACTTTTATCGCATTATGAAAAGAAGAAAGTTTATTATTCAAAGTTCAGTTGGAATGATGGCGGCCTTTCCCGCAATGAAAAACTTATCCATTTTTGATACTCCTTTTTTCACGACAGGAATAAAAATTGGCGAAATTACACCTACATCAGCTGTTATATGGGCGCGCCTTACAGCAAATGAAACACGCGTAAAAGATACAGGTATTCATCCATCGATTCTATATTGGGATGACACAGTGAACGAGTGGCATGATACATCATATTTTGACAAAAAATATAAAACAGGCAGGCCTGATAAAAATGTTAAAGTAGTAATACCTGAAGGACATACACTGGATACATTAGATGGTGCTGTTCCTGGTATTTCTGGTCAAATAAGTGTAAAATATCGCGCGATGGGAACTTCGCAATGGCAAACTACAAAATGGGAACAAGTGGTATCTGAAACTGATTATGCGACGCAATTTAATCTTTACCATCTTGAAGCAAATACTAAGTATGAGATAAATGTATTAGGAAAAACGAATAGCAAAGGAATTAAAATTATAAAAGGTAGTTTTAGTACTGCGCCAAAAAATGAAAAAGCGGAACCAGTTAATTTTATGGTGACCACCTGCCATGAGTATACACACCAAGATGATCCAATGAATGGGGGGTTTAAGATATTTAAGGAAATGCAAAAATTATATCCACAATTTTTAGTACATACAGGGGATGTGTTATACCATGATCAAATTGCAAAAAGTTTAGATCTTGCAAAATGGAATTGGCAAAAAATGAATAGCCTTTCGAATAATGTTGCATTTTATCAAAATGTCCCCTGCTACTTTATGAAGGATGATCATGATACTTGGATGAATGATTGTCACTCCGCAACTAAAACTAAGTTCATGGGTGAATTTACTTTTAAGCAAGGGGCAGCACTATTTAATCAACAAGGGCCTCATAGTGAAAAAGCATATCGAACATTTAGGTGGGGGAAGGATGTACAAATTTGGTTGTTTGATGGTCGAGATTACCGTATGCCGAATGAAATGCCTGATGGCCCAGATAAAACAATCTGGGGTAAAGAACAAATGGCGTGGTTTAAGGAAACATATAAAGCATCGGATGCAACATTTAAAATATTAATTTCTCCTACGCCAATCATAGGTCCAGACCGACCTCAAAAAAAGGATAACCACGCTAATTCTAATTTTACGTTTGAGGGTGATGAAATTCGTGGATTTATCCAAGGGGATAAAAACACATTTGTTGTTTGTGGTGATCGACATTGGCAATATGTTTCCAAGCATTTAAAAACTGGAACGTATGAATTTGCTTGTGGTCCTGCAAGTGACGAGCATGCAGGTGGTTGGAAAAAAGAAGAAATATACCCAGAGCATGAATATCTAAATATAGTGGGCGGTTTTTTAAATATTCAAGCCAATAGACTTAATGATCTGCCAAATATTCAATTCACGCATTATAGTGTCGATGGAAATATATTACATCAAAAGAAGTTCATAGCCACATAGGTTGTAGCTATCCATTTAGCAGCCAAATGTTCCAAATTCGGTAAAAGGGACAGCTATTTTGATTTTTGTCAATTAGGGTTAATTTACATATTTTGTATATTTTCCCTTATCTTTCTGACTCAATCTGTTATAAATCATTGATTTATGGAAATTTTGGCGCCCATCTTCGGCTTTTTCACATCCTTTATCTTAATATACTACCTAAGTGCTTTAAACAGATCAAATATATTTTTAGCCCTATTTTTTCTCTGTTGTAATTTAATTGTACTGGTCTATTTTGGCTTGCATTTTTCAAATAATCAATTTTGGGAAGCCGTCTTTTTTGTTCATTTTTTACCCTTATCCTATATCATTGGACCATTGTTATTTATTTATGTACGAACGACAATCTCAGATAATAAACAATTTAAAAAAACTGACTGGCTGCATTTTATTCCGGCCTTTTTAATTTTAATTGCAACCTCACCTTATACAAGTTTACCCTTTGATAAAAAATTTGAAATTGCACATCAAATTGTAAAAATTACAGAGAACTATTCGCTTAATTTTTATTTTGTCAGTTTTGAATTTATATTATACTCTAGGTCAATACATTTAATAATTTACGCAATTATTTCTTTTTTCTATTTTAGATATTACACTAAAAAAATAATCAATGCCTACGGAATTGTTCCTACGAATCATTTAATAATAAATAGGTGGATAAACATACTCATCATTATTCAGCTTTTAATTGCGGGTAATAGTTTGGGTCACATGACTACACTATATCATAAGTTTAGCGTATTAGGAATTAAATCAACTGATTTATTTTCTGAGTTGTATTTTTTTAGAATATGTGGTGGCGCTTTTGTTATTCAAAATTTCATACTTTTTTTATTTCCAAAAATATTATATGGAAATATCTCCTATCAAGTGCTTAAACAGAACGAGAGTATTATTGATGATATAAAATCGAATATTGCAAAAAAAGATACAGTAACTTCCGTTTCAGAAAATTTAAATTTGATCTTAAAGCCATACCTGGAATCGCTTCCGTTTATTAAACAAGGGTTTTCGATTTCTCAAATGTCGTTTGATTTAAAAATTTCAGAACGAGTTTTATCCAATTATTTTAATAAGGTTCTTTCTAAAACATTTGGGGAATGGAAAAATGATCAGCGTATTAATTATGTATGTCAAATAATTGAGCAAGGTAAAGCCAAAGATATTACCATTGAGGCTATCTCAATTAACGCTGGCTTTGTATCAAGATCAAAATTTATAGATGCATTTAAGGAGCGAAAAGGGGTAACCCCTTCGGCGTATATTAAAGGGCTAGCTGAAACAGAAAAATAAAAAAAGGCCATCTAATTTTAGATGGCCTTTTTTTATAATGGTCTAATTATATTTAGCGAGGCATTAATCCAAGCTGTCTGAAAAATTCCAAGTTATCAAAGAAGTCAATTTCATCTGTAATTTTACCATCTACAATTGTTGCAATTGTACAACCAATCACATCTACTTTTTTACCAGTAGCAGGAATTCCAAAAAAGTCACCAGTATGTACGCCTTTAAACTGCCAATACTTTGTTACTTTATTTCCTTGCCCAAATATATCTTTAATAATAAATTCTCTTTCTGTAAATCCAGTCACATAATTTGCATAATATGCTTTTGCATTTGCTGCACCTTTAACTTCTGGCACAGTATGTAAAACCACATCAGGACTGTAAGCGGTATCTAATATATTTACTCTTCCTTCAACAATGGCCACATCCCATACATGGCCATAAAATTTAACATTGTCATTCACTAATTGCTCTCTTTTAGCGCTTTCGTTATTACAAGAAACAAGAGAAGCACTTAATAAAAGACCTAAAATCAATTTTTTCATATTATATATTTTTTCAAAAATACGTGCAATTAGAATATCCTATTTGAATAATTCTATTCAAATATGTTCCACTAAACAAAAAAGGGAACAAAAATTTAACCATCTATACCTAATTCTTTATTAAATGGCCCCATTTTTCAATACTAACCCAATTTTCGTTAAATTTATTTCAGGTAATTAATAGTTACGCAATCCGCCATTTCCTATTTCTATATGTATTTATAGCAAATAACCCTAAATGACACACCTATGAAACAACTTAGCATTACATTTATTACTTTACTAATTGCACAGTTCGCCTTTTCACAGCAAAAACCGAATGTAATTTATATTTATGCAGATGATTTAGGCTACGGGGATGTGAGTTATAATGGGGCTACAAAATTACATACCCCAAATATTGATCAATTGGCTAGTCAAGGTATTGT
>CAJBLA010000222.1 GCA_903953815.1 uncultured Bacteroidota bacterium
AAAATGTGCAAAGACCTACACTTATATTAACGCACAATAAAACATTGGTTGCGCAATTATATGGTGAGTTCAAACAGTTTTTTCCGAACAATGCCGTAGGCTATTTTGTTTCCTATTACGACTATTACCAACCTGAAGCATATTTACCCACCTCAGGCGTTTATATTGAAAAGGATTTAAGTATTAACGAAGAATTAGATAAGCTAAGACTTCAAGCTACTGCGCATTTATTAAGTGGTCGTCGAGATATTATTATTGTTGCCAGCGTGAGTTGTATTTATGGAATGGGTAATCCTACTGAATATGAAAATGGAATTATTCGTATTGAAAAAGGGATGGTGATTTCCAGACAAGCCTTTTTACACGCATTGGTTAATAGCTTATACCACAGAACAGTTACTGAATTTGATCGTGGCGGTTTTAGGGTGCAAGGAGACACTGTAGATATTCGATTACCTTATGTTGATTATGGCTACCGCATTACATTTTTTGGAGATGAAATTGAATCCATAGAAAGCATTGAAATAGAGACAGGCAAAAGAATTGAGGAGATGGAGAATGCGGCAATTTTTCCTGCGAACTTATATCTCGCGCCGAAGGAAATGGTGCAACAAATAATTTATGAAATTCAAGATGAGGTGCGGGCGCAGGTGGAGTACTTCAAAAATGTGGGAAAGCACATTGAAGCGCAAAGGATTAAAGAACGCGTTGAGTATGATATTGAAATGATTAGAGAGTTGGGTTATTGTTCTGGCATTGAAAACTATTCTCGATTTTTTGATCGCCGCAAACCAGGCACGCGACCCTTTTGTTTGTTGGATTATTTCCCAAAGGATTTTTTATGTGTCATTGATGAAAGCCATGTGACAATACCACAAATATCTGGCATGTATGGTGGTGATAGAAGCAGAAAGATGAACCTGGTTGAATATGGATTTAGATTACCGAGTGCTATTGACAACCGACCTTTGAATTTTAATGAATTTGAAAATATCATTGGACAATCTATTTTTTTAAGCGCCACACCTGGCGAATATGAATTAGAAAAGACCGCTGGATTAATTGTGGAGCAGGTAGTACGACCAACGGGTTTATTAGATCCGCCCATTGAAGTTAGACCAACAAAAAATCAAATTGACGATTTATTAGATGAGATAGCGAAGCAAGTAGAAATGGGCGACCGAGTTTTGGTGACTACACTTACTAAAAAAATGGCGGAGGAAATGGATCGTTATTTGGTACGCATACAAATAAAATCAAAATACATACATAGTGATATTGATGCGCTTGAACGTGTTGAAATTTTAAGAGAATTAAGATTGGGCGTGATTGATGTACTCGTAGGTGTCAACCTTTTAAGAGAAGGGCTTGATTTACCGGAAGTTTCCCTAGTCGCGGTGTTAGATGCAGACAAAGAAGGGTTTTTAAGAAATGAAAAGTCGCTCACCCAAACTGCAGGTCGTGCAGCCCGTAATGTACGTGGTCGAGTTATTTTTTATGGCGATCAAATTACCAAAAGTATGCAGCGTACCATTGATGAAACCAATCGTAGGCGCGCAAAACAAATGAAATACAATGAAGAACATGGTATTACTCCAACTACGATTATTAAAAGTATTGAACAGGTGATGCAACAAACTTCGGTATTAGATATTAAAGGTTTTACACTTAATAATATTAATGTACGTACTTCGGATGAACTTGAAATGGTGGCCGATCCAGAAAGTATTTATCAAACGATACCACAAATTGAAAAGGCGATTGCACAAACCAAAAGACAAATGGAAAAATTTGCAAAAGCACTTGATTTTATGGAAGCCGCTAAGTTGCGCGATGAAATGTTCCGACTAGAAGCACAGTTAGCAGGAATGAAAAAGAAATAG
>CAJBLA010000223.1 GCA_903953815.1 uncultured Bacteroidota bacterium
ATTATGTTGATCATGACTTTGATGGATAAGTTTGAACAAAGAGGTCATTACTTAATGATTGAAAAAGCAGGATTGTATTGGCACTTTGTAGATTTAGTTTGGGTATTTGTATTTACCATATTTTATTTATTGTAAAACAAGTATACGTAAGTGATCAGTATGGGCTTAGCTTACATGGGTTTAAAATAAACATAATTATAAATTAAGATTTTTATATGTCACATTCACACAACGCAGACGCTAATCATGAAGCAAGCAATGCTGCTGCAATGGCTGAAATTAAAAAGGTAACTATTCTGTTGTCGGTATTAACCGTTATTGAATTAATACTAGGATTTTGGATGATTGGTATTAGTAGTGTAGCGCTTCGTTTGGCAATCAAAGGCGTTATTATTATTTTAATGATGGCGAAAGCATTTTATATTGTTGCTTACTTTATGCACTTAAAGCATGAGGTAAAAAATATGATCATGACCATCATCGTGCCATTATTATTATTTGTTTGGTTTATCGCAGCATTTTTATGGGATGGTAGCTCATTCAGAAATTTACGTAATACTTATAATCCTTATTTTAAAGAACAGTCAACTATTAAGGTGGAGAAAAAGGAATCGGAGCATGGCGCTGCAACACATGGTGCTGCAAAGCATGAGGCGGTAAAACATGAGGCTGGTGCAACGGAAGCAAAGGAAACACCGGCTGAAAAGCACTAAACTGTTTGCGCAGTTAAATTGTGTGCTGATAAAGTGTTGTTCGCAATTGGATTCAATAATTTTTTATGAAAAAAAGACACGAACATCAACTAAAAAGACAGGATCAAATCAACGCAGGGGCATATGATGGTAGATATAAAGTAAAAGTGGTCCCCAACAAAAAAAAGAAACTATCCAAAGAAGGTGCTCGAGGGCCCTTCTCAAAAAATACCAAACCATCCTCCTCCAAGGATGGTTTTTCTTTGAAGTCTAATTCATAACTTTGCACTAATATAAAACAATGTCTAAAAAATCAATTTACGGGTTACTTATCGCTTTAGCGGTTCCTGTTTTCTGTTATTTGTGGTTAAAGTCCGCAAGTAAAACAGCAGTGACCATGCCCAGGCATTACCTATTGGACACAGTGATGGAATCGGTGGTAGATGGTAAACAAAAATCAGATTCTATTTGGCATACGACTAAAAATATTCGCCTGGTGAATCAATTAGGCGATTCAGTGAACTTATATGATCAACAAGGTAAAATAATCATCTTAGATTTATTTTTTACGAGCTGCGGTAGTATCTGTCCAAAGCTAACGAATAATATGAGTAAACTACAGCAGTCCTTTTCAAGGGGCGGCGATGTTCGAAAAAAATTAGATACTTCGATTGTTCATTTTATGTCTATTTCGGTAGATCCCATAAGAGATAGTGCACCTGTATTGCTTGATTACGCTAATAAAATGGGAGTGATTTCAGATAATTGGTGGTTGCTTACAGGCAATAGGGATTCCATTTATAAATTCGCATTTGAGGAATTAAGAATAGATAAGTTTAGTAACGAACCTATTACCCCCGACTTTGTACATACCAGCCGATTTATATTGATTGATAAAAAAATGCAAATTCGCGGGTACTATTATGGCTTAGATTCCACTTCCATTTTAAAGATGGCAAAGGATGTAGGGTACCTGATGTTGGAAAAAGACAAACAGAAGAAAAGTAAAGTATTCCAGGATATTATTGATCTAAGCTGGCTATGGCTAGTCATTGCTGTGATGGTAACTGGCTTTGTTTATTATTTTAATTCCAAATTTAATAAGCAAACAAAAAACTAGTAGTGTAATTTGTAAGCTGTTATTTTAAAATCAATTAAAATTATTAATTATGAATTGGACAGATTTTAAAACCAAGTACAAAAATGAAATTAGGGTAGGGGTTATTGTATTTATTTCAATGATGCTTATAAGATTAGTAAAATCTTTATTAAATAAATAGACCATTATAAAATTTAAGTATAATCAAAATAATAGAATTATGTTAGCACCGGTGATCAAAAAAAATGACAAACAAGCAAACACGGTCATCATTGTATTGTCTTTAGTGGTTTTTATTGCAGTTACTTTTTTAAGCAAGTTTAGCTTACAAGTTGAATTGCCATTTGATAAACATATTTTTGCTACTATGAATGCAGTTATTAATAGTATAGTGGCTATTGTGCTTGTATATGCTTTAGTTGCAGTTAAACAGAAGAAGTACCAACTGCATAAAAACTTAATGCTTACCGCGTTAGTACTTTCTGCTTTATTTTTGGTTACCTATATTGCACATCACTTATTAGCAGGCGAGGCTAAATTTGGCGATACTAATCTTGATGGTATTGTTTCTGATGCAGAAAAAGCGATAGTAGGCAATGTGCGTCCTTTATATTTAATTCTTTTAACAACACATATTGTTTTAGCCGCAGTGATATTACCTTTTATTTTATTCACTACTTATCGTGCATTGACAGGGGAGTTTGAAGCCCATAAAAAAATGGCAAAACGTACCTGGCCTTTGTGGTTTTATGTTGCAGTAACTGGTCCGTTGGTATATATGATGATTAAGCCTTACTATAATTAATTGAATAAATGGGCGATTTAATATTTATTGGAAGCGTGTTTTGTGCTTTAATAAGCGCTTATATTCTTCTTTTTAAAAAGAATATAGTGCAGCTTTTTTCTGATCGCATATTGGCTTTTTTATTTTTATGTTATAGTTATTGCACCATTGGGTATTTGTTAATATCATCAGGTTGGTTAATTCATTTTCCTTTTTTATACCGTACCTCAGCACCCATAAATTATCTAATTCCACCACTTGCATATTTGTATGTAAAATCGGTTTTAAACAACAAAAACAATTGGCGCTGGGTTGACGCACTTCATTTAATTCCCTTCATATTAATTTCTATTAATTATATTCCATTATTCACAATGAGCATTGAAAATAAAAATGCTATAGTAAAAATGGTAGTAGATAATTATACTAATAACTTTAATATTCAAGATGGTTATTTGTCAGAAAATATACAATTTCTAAGACCCATACAAAGTCTTATTTATATATTATTGCAGTGGAGGTTAATATATACTTTTGAAAAAAATAATAAAAGTGAAATATTTCAGGAACATACCGCAATTGTGTTGACTTGGTTAAAAAAATTTACAATCGCAATTACATTTACGATCTTGACATTTTTAATTTTTGTCATAGGCGTCATCTACTCTTTAAGTACAAAACAAAATATTAATGATATTGTATTTTATTCTTCTATACCCATTGCAATAAGCTTGTTTTATTTAAGCAGCTATTTAATTATAAATTCAAATATATTTTTAGGACTTCCTTATTTTGACTACGACAAAAACAATATTAAAGTAGAGGTTTTAGATAAAGCAAAATATGAAGCAGAAATTGAAGCCATTGAAAACCTCATCAGCCATGAAAAACCATATTTAAAGCAAGGGTTTTCAATCAATGAGCTTTCTTTAAAATTAGGTTTGCCAGCAAAATTGGTATCCTTTTTAATCAATAGTCACTTTGACAAAAATTTTAATGATTTTATCAATACCTATCGAGTTTCACATGTGATTGATTGTATAAAAGCAGGCGACCTCCAAAATTATACTTTATACGCCTTGGCAACACAGGCCGGATTTTCAAACAAAACTAGTTTTGTGAATGCCTTCAAAAAAGTCCACAATACCACTCCATCTCAATTTATTGCAAATATTGAGTCACAAAATATAGGAAATGGACATCAAGTTTTATAGAAATTAGCAACTTTTCCGAATTATTGCCTTTGTTATAACTACCTACAGCCATTTTAATATCTTATTACACCAATTTTGATATACACGCTCATTATTAATTGGCTGTATATATAAATGAATAATAGAATATGTTGGTTGTTTATACTTGCCCTTTTTCCTGCATATTTACGTGCCCAATCCATCACTCCCAATACCCTAAATAATGGCGGCGGTTCAGCAGGAAGTATGGACTGGAATATGGGGGAGTCGGTTTCAATTGCTAACTTTTCAACCCCGAACTACTTTTTAAATACGGGGGTGCTCCAACCCTTGACAACTGTTGTAACTGCCATTAATGAATACGGTCCCGCAGTATATGGCAATCAAATTACCATTGGGCCAAATCCCACCACTAACCTTGTTCATTTTAAAGGAAACTTTACCCAATCGGGTAAATTATCAATACAGGTCATCGATGCTAA
>CAJBLA010000224.1 GCA_903953815.1 uncultured Bacteroidota bacterium
ATTAGTTCAGAATACTTATACCGTGCCGCTTCCCTATTAGAATTAAATGGCAAAGCGGATGAGGCGGTAGAAATTTTCAAAGAAATCAAAAGCAAATATCCTAAATCTGAAAAAGGATTGATGGCAGATAAGTTCATCAATAAATTGAAGGTACAGCCTTAATAATCGCTACTAATTAACCTATTTTAAAGCATTCTCCACAATTTGTAGAGAATGCTTTTTTTATGTATTTTATTTAGTGACAATTCGTATTTTTGAGTATGATAGTTCAATTATTTGTTCCCTGCTTTATTGATCAACTATATCCGCAAGTTGCTTTTGACACCATTAAAGTACTTGAAAAAGCAGGTTGTACCGTTAAATACAATGCACAACAAACCTGTTGTGGCCAGCCTGCATTTAATGCAGGATTCTGGGGGGAATCAAAGGATGTATGTACTAAATTCGTACAAGATTTCGAAGGCGCTGATTACATTGTAAGTCCAAGTGCAAGTTGTGCTGGTTTTGTGAGAAATAATTATGGAAAGTTATTTGAAAACAATGCATTTCAAAGTCCTGCTAAAAAAGTAGCCAGTCGTATATATGAATTGTCTGAATTTTTAGTCAAGGTTTTAAATATTACAGATTTAGGTGCTTCATTTGAAGGCAAAGCAACTTATCATGATAGTTGTGCTGGATTAAGAGAATGTCACATTAAAGACGAACCCAGACAATTATTAGCAGCAGTAAAAGGTTTGGAATTAGTAGAAATGCAAGAAACCGATTTATGTTGCGGATTTGGTGGAAGTTTCGCAGTGAAATTTGATACGATTAGTGTTTCGATGGCAGATCAAAAAATTGAAAACACCATTAAAACAGAAGCCTCCTACTTAATAAGTACTGACATGAGTTGTTTAATGCATATCGATGGCAGAATGAAACACAATGGACAAAATGTAAAAGTATTGCACCTGTCCGAAGTATTAGCAAGTGGTTATTAATATAAATTCACATCTCTTAACATGGCATATTGGTTAATTAAATCAGAACCCTTTAAATATTCTTGGGATCAATTCAACAAGGATAAAAAAACATTTTGGGATGGTGTTAGAAACTATCAAGCGCGAAATAATTTACGTGCAATGAAAAAAGGCGATTTAGCTTTTTGGTATCATAGTAATGAAGGCATGGAAATTGTGGGTATTGCAAAAGTGGTGAAAGAATCCTACCAGGATCCTACCACTACTGAAACCGCATGGTTAGCTGTTGATTTTGCACCGCATAAGAAGTTGAAGCACCCTATAAAATTAGCAGATGTGAAAGCCAATACCAACTTGTCTAATATGGCTTTGGTTAAAATGGGGCGTTTGTCGGTTCAACCCGTCACCGAAATGGAATGGGAAGAAGTTTTAAAAATGAGCCAAGGTTTATAATTCCTATTTAAAAAAGGTGTACCCAATTAAAATGGCAATCACCACCCCTATTAAATCAGCAAAAAGACCTGCCCACAAAGCATAGCGTATTTTTTTGATGCCTACACTTCCAAAATACAAAGCAATAATATAAAAGGTAGTATCTGCTGAGCCCTGAAATATAGAAGCCAACTTGCCAACAAATGAATCAGGTCCTTGTGTTTGAAATATATCCAACATCATACCCCTAGCCCCACTCCCACTTAATGGTTTCATAATTGCGACAGGTAGTGCTCCAATGAATTCCGTATTAACACTCGTTAATTGAATTAAATAAGTTAGGCCATTTAAAATATAAATCATTGCACCACTATCTCTGAAAACACGAATAGCCACCAACATAGCGACTAGGTATGGAATAATTTTTACAATTACCTCAAATCCGTTTTTTGCGCCATCAATGAATGCATCAAAAACGGATATTTTTTTATAGGCGCCACCTAAAATAATACCAACTATGATTACCAACAATAATCCATTACCCACTGTTTTTGAAAATAATTCTTTTTGAATGGAGGTTAATGCATTCACACTAAATATAACACCCACCATTAAAAGAATTAAACCAAGTATCCAACCTATTAATACCTTATCCCATTTTAATTTTTGATATAAACCAACCATAATAATTGAAGCCAAAGTAGTGCCAATGGTGGCAAGTACACAAGGAATAAATATACTAGCAGCATCCTGTGAACCAGCCGCTAATCGATAGGAAATAATCGTTAATGGAATGATGGTGAGTCCACTGGTATGTAAAACCAGGAACATAATTTGTGCATTGGTCGCTTTTTCCTTTTCAGGATTCAAACTTTGTAAACTTTCCATGGCTTTTAAGCCAAATGGCGTTGCCGCATTGTCCAAACCCAACATATTTGCACTAAAGTTCATCACCATTTGACCCATGGCAGGATGATTTGCTGGCACTTCAGGAAACAAACGACTTAAAAATGGGTTCATCCATTTGGCCAATTTTTGAATAGCACCCGCTTTTTCGGCAATATTCATTAAACCTAGGAAAAACACCATGGTACCAGCCAAAGGCAAGGCAACATCCATCACAGATGATTTGGCAGAATCAAAAATGCCATCGGCTAGTAATTTAAAAATCTCAGTGTCGCCTAAAAATACCAGTTTAAACAAGGCAATTACAAAAGCTATCACAAAAAATGCCATCCAAATAATATTCAAAGCCATAAATCAATTGTTTGTGGTTCTAATATAGTCAATTTTGGGATTAGAATTGTATTTTTGCGCTCTTAAAACATGATAGATTATGGCATTACAGGCAGGAATTGTGGGATTACCTAACGTAGGAAAATCAACCTTATTTAACGCAGTAAGTAATAGTGCGAAAGCGCAAGCAAGTAATTACAGATTTTGCACCATTGAACCGAATGTAGGATTAGTGGATGTACCTGATCATAGAATGCAACAATTGGCCGATTTAATTATTCCCAATCGCATTGTCCCTACCCAATTAGAAATAGTAGATATTGCTGGTTTGGTAAAAGGCGCAAGTAAAGGCGAAGGTTTGGGTAATAAATTTTTAGCGAATATTCGTGAAGTAAGTGCGGTGATCCATGTGATTCGTTGTTTTGAAGATGAAAATGTATTACGAGAAGAAGGTGTCATTAACCCAATTGGTGATAAAGAAATTATTGAAACTGAATTACAATTAAAGGACTTAGACAGCGTTGATAAAAAGATACAGCGTTGTGAAAAAATGGCCAAAACCGATCCCAAAGCCAAAGTGGAATTAGAAGTTTTACAAAAGTGTAAAACACATTTGGAACAAGGAAAAAGCATCCGATCTTTAGATTTATCAAAAGAAGACAGATTAGCAATAGCGGATAGTTTTTTACTTACAGAGAAACCAGTCATGTATGTGGCAAATGTAGATGAAGCATCTATGCATATAGGTAACAAATATTCAGCGATGTTGGTTGAAATGGCAAAAAATGAAGGTGCTGAGGTTATTGTAATGTGTAATAATATTGAAGCACAAATCGCTGAATTAGAGGATCCTGCTGACAAGGCCGTATTTATGGAGGAATATCAAATGAAGGAACCCGCATTGAATAGATTAATTCAGTCAGCGTATAAATTATTGAACTTAGAAACCTACTTTACAGCAGGCGTGCAGGAAGTTAGGGCTTGGACAATAGGAAAAGGTTGGAAAGCACCGCAAGCGGCTAGTGTCATTCATACTGATTTTGAAAAAGGATTTATTAAAGCGGAAGTGATTGCTTTTGATGACTTTATTAAATACAAAAGTGAAGCAGCATGTAGGGATAATGGAAAATTAAGAATTGAAGGAAAAGAATATTTAGTGAAAGATGGTGATGTGATGCATTTTAGATTTAATGTTTAAAACTTGAAACAATAGATCATGCTTCGATTCATTAAATACATACTATTATTTACATTCATTATCGCAATGAATTCATGTGGTAATAATATTGCTACATCCGAAAATAACGAAGTGAATGAAAATGTAATCAAAGCACCTACTCAGTTGCAATACGAAGTTGTTAAAGTGTTTACACATGATACCAGCTCCTATACACAAGGTTTGGAATGGCATGGTGAAACATTATTTGAAGGCACCGGTAATTATGGAAAAAGCCAATTACATAAAATGGATGCCGATTTGCAAAGCATTGGCAAAAAAATAAATTTACCCAAGGAATTATTTGGCGAAGGGATTACTGTTTTTAAAGATAAGATTTATCAATTAACCTGGAAGGAGCATAAAGTATTAGTATATAATGCGAATACTTTACAAAAAGAAAAAGAATTGTATTGGCAATATGAAGGCTGGGGACTTGCGCACAATGATACTGCCTTAATAGTGTCAACAGGTGGTAGCGACATTTATATGGTTGATCCTAATAATTTTGCTATTAAAAAAACCATTGGGGTATATAATAACTATGGCTATGTAAGCGACATTAATGAATTAGAATATGTGGATGGCAAAATATTTGCAAACATTTATGGGCAAAATGAAGTGGTGGTGATTGATCCTTTAACAGGACAAATAATAAATAATATTAATTTTAGTAATTTATTAGCACAAGCTGGCGTAAAATATGACCCAACAACTATAGACGTTGGGTATGTATTAAATGGCATCGCTTATCAAGCAAAATCTAAAACATTTTTTATCACAGGGAAATGTTGGCCAGTGATGGTTGAAATAAGCGTAAAATAACCGCCCCTTTCTAATTTTCTTTTACTTTTTTTATCTCGTAAATGATCGAACTCGCTTTTGCATTTGAATTTAATGTAAGTAAGTTGGATATACACCCTATTAAAAAGGCCCTTGCAATACCCAATAAACCAGACTTTTGATATTTCTCACTTAATAGGCTAACATAAAAACTATCAAACCACATCGGCTTTAGATTTACCAATTCAAACCCATTTGATTTCATCAAAAATTTCATGGAAGATGGTGAAAAATGATATAAATGTCGAGGTACATCATAAGCTGCCCAATAATTTTTATAAAATTGCGCATCATAACTCGTATGATTAGGAACTGCAATGATTAAACGACCATTATGTTTTAATAATTTACTGAATGTATGAATATAAATTTTCAAATCATGAACATGTTCAAGAACATGCCATAAAGTAATTACATCAAAACTTTTGGCTGGTAAATTCTCTAATGCTGAACTAGGCATTAAATTAATACCATAATTTTTTAATGCAATTGCGCGGCTTGACTCATCAGGTTCAAGTGCAGTCACCTTCCACCCTTTCTTAGCCATGGCATCAGCAAAAGCACCAGTACCTGCACCTACTTCTAATAAAGCTCCTTTATACCCTGTAAATAAGGATTGTACCCAGTCTGTTTTTTGTTTCAAAGTTCGTTGACGTACTTTATGGTACAAGGTGTTCATCCATCCTTTTTTGATATCTGTATGTGAAATGTATTCAGGGAAATTATAATACGGCGCTATGGCATCCTTATCAGGTATTGGATATGTGAAATTTAAACTGCATTTTTCACAATGTACTATTTCAAATAAATCTCCAGTTAAAGAAAAATCGGTTACTGACATCAATATAGCAGCATTACTTGCATCACAAACTGGACAAATAATATTTTGCTGGTTTGCTAATGCCATAAATTATTGTTTAAATAAAATTGCAAGTATTGCTATCACTGCTAAAGCAATTGCCCAGATAGCCCATTTGTCATTTTTTTGTGCAGTTAATTCAGTTTCAAATATATCAGAATTGGGTAAATTTCCTACTTCAATATCTTTATAATACTGACTTGAATTGAAATGAGATTCAAAAGTGTATCGACCTTCATTTTTTGAAATGATCCCTATGTTTCCAATCATTACTTTTTGGTCATTTTCAAATTTGCTTTCCCAACTTTGGGCATATTGTATGGCTGCCTGATCCGATGAAATTTCAAGGGCATTTCCTAAAAATTGATAGAATTGTTTAGATGGGGTTCCGCTATTTGTTTCAAATTCAATAAATTCTGAAGGCGACTTTAATACACCATCTATTAATTCAGCTTCCTTTTTTAACAATTTTAATTGACCAACTGAAGGAATATCCAATTGTCCAAAACGAATAAAATATTTAATAGCTAAATGAATCATAATTATTTATAAAACGAATATACAACACCTGCATTAATTTGAACGCCTAAGGCTGGATAATCCGCCCATCTTTGATATTGACTATTTAAAAGATTCGAGGATTTAACCCAAACTTTCCAAGGGATGGACAATTTGTAGGACAAACCCGCATTCAATAAGGTGATTGGATTTAAAGTTTTCGAAACATAGCTATAGCCCTCCGTAACAGCCTCGATTCCGGACATGAAATTTAATGACCCATCAATTAGTAATTTTTTATTGGCTTGCCAGTAAAAAGTGGAATTAAACTTAACTGGCACAAAGCCCCAAGGCTTCTCATTGTCCTTTATATAATTGAATTGGGTATAATTAAAATGATTATCAATGGAGAACTGATCACTAAATTGATAGTGTAAGTTGGCTTCTAAATCAATGGTGTTTGCTTTAGATTCAAATAAAGTATAATATTTTAATCCATTCGTGACACGGTTGTTGCCATATGATGGGAAACCTGGCAAATAATCTGAAATTGCTAAAGGTTCTTTGGTATAAAAAGGCAAATTAACATACCTATTTAATGAAAAACCAAATCCATATTGTAAGTGTTTAGAAGCATTTACCTCGAATTTTAAAAACTGTTTGTCTTGTGACATAATTTTCAAATTAACGGGTAAAGTAATCCATGGATTTTCATTTAACAAATCACCATATTGGGTATTGGTGGTTTGATTGATCCATCCTGCCTTAATAATCCAAGCTGTGTCCTTTAGATTATGTTGCAATTGTATATTTGGATATAATTTAAAACCGTCAGATTTATATACTGGTGAAACACCCGCTAATATTTTCAACTTCCATTTGTTTAAATTCAAGGAAGGATCAAAACGCAATAAAGTATTTGAGCTTGATGCATAACTATTAAAATGACTATAACTAAAATTAACATCAAAATTAAAGAGCATCTCCTTATTCATTTGATAAGACATTGGGCTTGTAATAGCAATGTAGGTATTAGATTTGTTTTGAACATCTGATAAATGAGAAAAATCTAATTTTGGTCTATATGTAAAAGCAGAATTAGATTTGTATTTATTTAAAAATACCACACTTGCGCCTACATTAGTCAATTTCTGTAAATAATTTGAAGTAGGTAATCTTAAAGTATCAGGCACTAAACCATATCTGTAATATTGGTTTTGATTGGCAAATACATGCGTTAATAAAGAACTGGAGTCATTGAACATTACATTGCCTTGATAGTCAAATTTACTTATTCTGAATTTTTGCAAATGATGTACTCCCTCAGATGATTCTGTTGAAATACCCAAGTTATTGATTGTTTTAGGGCCATTATTTATAAAATTGATACTAAGAAATTGGTATAAATAATTACCAAACCCCACCTTAACATTAGTGTTCCCTACTAAATTTGCAGGGCTGGCTAATACTATTGCCAAAGGGTTTAATGCAATGGGTCTATAAGAGAACGATAAATTTTGACTAGGTACTTGATAGGAATATTGCATTGATTGGGTATCTATGATCGGCGCTGCATTGTTGAAATTGATTTTAACCGCACTTTTTAATTGTGGTTTAAATGCCGATAAAATACTGACCACCTTTGTAGGTGCAGTATCCCTCATAACCGGGATATCAAGAGGCACTTGTTTTACAATATCTTCTATTTTTACTGGTTTATTGTTGTTTTCAGAAGATAATTTATTGGAACGGCTTTTTTTTGGTTGTTTCTTTTTGGAAGACTTTTTCTTTTTACTAGTAGCTGTTTTTTTCTTTTTTGCTGTATTGGTAATTTTGGCTTTTGAATTCGTTTTCTTTTTTTGCCATGCAAATACTTGTTGCGACGAAATCACAAGAAAAAATGTAATGAATATATAGGTAAATAATTTGGACATGCTTTGTTTATTGATTTTCAACTTTATTTGAAATTTTTTCAGCCGATAGCGCTAAATTATATTTTTGACTTGCCTCCTCCTTTAGTGAAGTTATAGTTGCATTATCAGTAACGCTTTTATAAGTCGCCAATGCATTAAACCAATCCTTTTGTGCTACATAAATATCACCTAATAAAATATAAGCACTGGTCACCCAGAATTCATGAGAAGCTTGTTTTTTTGTTACCTCAAAGGCAGTTTTTTCCGCCAATGCATAATTACTTTGCAAAAATTGTAAATGAGCCAATTCATAATGCGCTTCCGCTGTGTAAATTGAGGAATTATTTAAGATGATTTTACTTAATACTGCAATTGCCCCTGAAGTATCTTTTTTCAATAATTGCTCATGATACAATACCATATTGGCCATTAACATATCATCTGACGCAAATGTTTTTTCATCTATAATTTGTTTTGCAATGGGTGCAGCTTCTAGCCATTTGCTGTTTTTAAATTGACACCTAAGTACCCCACGCAAAGCTTCCAATACGTTTTCTTTTTGAACTGCGAATTCTTTCAATTTCAAATAATACTTTTCAGCCAATTCATAATTTTTAAAATTAAAATAATATAACCTGGCCGCTAGTAAGTTTGCCCGTTCGGCATACCTATTGGGTGATTGATCCGCTACTTTTGAAAAATAATAAGCTGCAGAATCGAATATTTGACTCGCATAGTTCATTTCGCCAACCAAATAATTAGATTCAATTTGGTAGTTCCCATTCGGAAATAATGATAAATATTTAATTAACCCTGCTTTTGCATCCGTGTAGTTTTTTTCATCATAACGCAACATAGCAGAACGATAAGTTAGTGAATCTTGTTCATTGATTGCCAAAGGATGCCCATTCTCATTCATAAATGATACATATAGTTCTGGCTTTTGGTCTTCTATAAAAATATTTCTAACAAATTCTAATGCATTTTCGGTTTCTACTGAATTAGGATAAGTTTTTATTAAGGTTTCAAAATTTTGTAAAGCTGGTTCATTCTTATTCATATTAAAATAAGTAACCCCTAACTTATATAATGCAACTGGGTAAAAAGAGGCTGCTTTTTTATCAATCACCACAGCGCTTAAAGGTGCAATAGCTAATTTAAAATCTTCTTTAAATATATAGGTTTCCGCCAATTCCATTCTAGCATCATTCAAGTAAATCGAACTCGCATACAAATTATCGAATTGCTCCAAAATGCTAATTTTCTCATTTGTTTTACCTAATCCACCTAGGATAATTGATTTTTGTAAAGTGGCATAATCTTCCATGGTCCAATGCAAATCAATTACATTTTGATACGCTTGTGTTGCTTGCTTAAATTGCTTCAACATCATTAAACAATCCGCGGATCTGATATAGGCATCTTGTTGATAATTTTGTTTTGCATTGACAGGATTTACACTACTCACTGCATTAAAATTATTTAATGCCTCCTGATATGACCCTTTTTTCAAATAGGCAAATCCTAAAGTGTATTTGGCATGTTGAATCGTAATCTCCCCTTCATTGATGGGCGCAATTAAATATTGTGTTAACGCTACAATTGATTCGTCAATATGACCCAACTTATAACCTAACTCTCCCAACCAAAAATTAGTTTGACTAATTACATTTTGATTATTAGCGAGGGTTGTTATTTTATGTAACAATGCATATGCCTTATCAATTTGACCATCATTAATATAAATTACACTTCTACCAAATAAGATAGTTGGGTAAATTTTAAAAAGTTCTTCATTGGGCGTTTCGATAGATTCGAAAGCTTCTAATGCTTGTACATAATTATTATTTAAAGCCAGTGCTTTAATCCATAGCTGTTTGGTTTCTATTAAATAATTTGAATTTGGATAGGTATCCATAAATTGGTCTAATGAAATCACCGCTTGCGCATACTCTTTTAATTCCACTGATAATTTTCCGTAATTAAACAAAGAAATTTCTTTTTGAAGTATATTTTGGCTTTGGGTGGAACAAAATAAAAATGCATTTTTAGCCCCTTGCTTATCGTCTATTTTAAGATAAGCCGTAGCTAATAAATACATACTATTTTGAGCCAACGAGTCACTGCCATTGTTTAATTGCTTAAATCCGGCAATCGCCTTATCCCATTGTTTGGTTTGAAAATAACAAAAGGACAATTGATATAAATCCTGTGATTGAACTTTCTCTTGTTTTGAAACATAAGTGGATAAATATGGTAAAGCTTTCTCGTATTCGTTTTTATCAAACCACAAGTGCCCTAATAATTGCCTTATTTGTGCATCATAAAACTGATCCTTTGATTGTAATGCGCTTGTGCTATATTGTATTGCTTTATTGACATCCCCTATGAAATAGTATAATTGGCCTATATAAAATGGAACTACGTTGGCGTAATCACTATTATTAGCAGCTATTTCAAAGCAAGACAAAGCCAAATGATAATCTTTATTCTTTAATGCTAAAAAGCCTGCATAGTAATTTGCGTCCGTATAATATAGGCCTGCTTTAATTTGTCGCAAACTATTTAATAAATTATTTGCTTTTTCCCAATTACCTAATTTAAAATACAAATACCCTAAATGAAATTTCATTTTGATAATTTCATCGTTATTCAAATCTTGAATAGGAACTTTCAAATATGCACTAATCGCTTTTTCTGCATCTTTTACTTGATAATAATATTCGCCTAAAAAATATTGTAGTCTAGATTGGTAAATTACGTTATTAGTTTGCTTTATCCATTTTATAGCTAGTGGCTCAGCAAAAGGTTTTTCAAGATGCAATGACAACATTAAATAGTAATAGGTAATTTGATCATCATTATTTGAAAAACCATATGCTTGTTCAAATTGTTGAAAAGCGGTTAAGCTATCCCCTAGCGTAAGCGATTGCAATCCTTTATTAAAATAATTGGCGGATTTGTCTGTGCTTGACGCAGACTGTGCTCCCCCAGAAAATTGGAGAAAAATTGAAAAAAAACCGATTAATAAATATCGATAAAATGAGGCCATGGATTCTTTTTATTAGTAACCTAGTAAAAATACGCTACCCTATTAAAACGATGTGTTAAATGAGGTTATTGTGGAAAAACAGATTCTATTCGTAAATTTGTCAACAATTATAAAAATATGTACGAATTTAAAAATCAGGTAAGGGTAAGATATGCGGATGCAGACCCCATGAATGTTGTATATTATGGCAATTATGCCCAATACTTTGAGGTTGGTCGTGTTGAAAGCTTGCGGGCGCTAGGCATTAGCTACAAGGTCATTGAGGATTTGGGGATTATACTTCCTGTGGTTGAACTAAATGTTAAATATATAAGGCCAGCCAGATATGATGATTTATTGACCATAACCACACAATTAAGAGAACTCCCTATTGACCACCGAATCACTTTTCACCAAGAAATTCATAATGAGGAAGGCAAACTGCTGACCATTGGTACCGTAAAACTATATTTTATGGATAAAAACCTTGGAAATAGAGCTTCCATGCCCCCCTACTTAGCTGAAAAACTAAGTTCCTATTTTAGTTAAAGCGCCTATTTTTGATTTACTTTGCAACCTAATTTAACCCTGACGCATGGATCAAAATAAAGCCACTATTATCACTATTGGCGACGAGCTTTTAATTGGGCAAGTCATTGACACAAATAGTGCATTTATAGCGCAATCCTTAAATGCCATTGGCGTCGTTGTAACTAGCAGAATTGCTGTTGGAGATGATAAATTGGCAATATCAAATGCATTGGATAATGCGATTGATAAAAACAATATCATCATACTCACCGGAGGATTAGGCCCTACATCAGATGACATCACAAAGCCATTTTTGAGGGAATATTTTGGCGGTACCATGATAGTGCACCAACCTACGCTCGATCATATCACTTATATATTTGAACAGATACATAAACGCCCCATGATTGATCGTAATCGTAAACAAGCCGAAGTGCCTGATTCTTGCGAAGTATTATTCAACGAAACTGGCACAGCTCCTGGTATGTTATTCAAAAAAAATGGCGCGTTTATTTTTTCACTTCCAGGCGTGCCCCATGAAATGAAATGGTTGACTGAAAATAAGGTAATCCCCTATTTGCAAAAGGAAATTATATCCAACCATGTTGGCCATAGAACCTTACTAACTGCAGGTATTGGAGAATCTTTCCTTGCTGAAATAATCTTGGATTTTGAAAATAATTTACCTGCCACAATTAAATTAGCCTACCTACCCAATTATGGTATGGTCCGATTAAGATTAACTGGACAAGGCATTGACAGCCATCAATTAAATACAGTACTCGATCATCAATTTGAATTATTAAAAATAGCAGTTGCCGAATATTTAGTAACGGATATGGACGAAACCATGGAAGTAGTTGTTGGAAAACTACTAAAATCTAGCGGTAAAACGGTGGCAACGGCAGAAAGCTGTACTGGAGGATTTATTGGTCATTTATTATCCAAGCACGCCGGATCATCTCAGTTTTATACAGGCGGCATCATTAGTTATGACAACCGAATTAAAACTGAATTTTTAGACGTTCCTACCCACATTTTACAAACCGTAGGTGCTGTAAGTAAGGAAGCGGTTGAACAAATGGCTAAAGCCGTTCGGGAAAAGATGAAGACAGATTATGCAGTTTCGGTAAGTGGCATTATGGGGCCAACAGGGAAAACGGACGAAAAACCACTGGGCATGGTATGGATTGGTGTTGCTGATAAAGAAAGGGTGTTTTCAAAGGTGTTTTACTTAAGATTTGACAGACAAAGGAATATTGAGATAACTGCTACTCAGGCTATAAATTTACTTAGGTTATTAATAATCAATAAAATTTAGTCTTATTTTTACTAAAATTTACCCTTATGCCAATAGTTGATTTGGTTTTGCCTAAGCTGGGTGAAAGTATCATGGAAGCGACCATTTTAAAATGGCACAAAAGCGTTGGTGATACCATCCAATTGGACGAAACTTTATTGGACATTGCTACTGATAAAGTAGATAGCGAAATACCTTCAACGGTAGCAGGGAAAGTTGTAGAAATTTTATTTGAACCAAATTCAGTCGTTCCCATTGGAACTGTTATAGCGCGCATTGAATGCGATGATACCCAAGTTTCAAATTTAAATGTTCCAGTTACTACACCAGCGCCATCTCCGATTATTGAAAAACCAAGAACTGAAAATGTTGTGCAAGAGGACAAATCTATTAGCGCCAATGTTTCACCGCTTGAAGTTCCATTTATACCGGCGCCGATTTCAATAGCGACTGATAACCAAAGTATACCAGATGGAAAGTTTTATTCTCCATTGGTCATGAATATTGCGCAAAATGAGGGAATCCCCATGCAGGAATTGCAGCAAATTAAAGGAACAGGCAATCAAGGACGTGTGTCAAAAAAGGATATCTTAAATTATATTGCTGAAAGAAAAAATTCAAGTAACAATAATAGAAATATTGTAAACCAATCATTTACTGATACTAATAATATTGTTACTACAAACAGCTCTTCTGTTTCAAATAATGAAGCCATAGTTCAGGATGATCATATACATACAACAGCGGTTACAGGTAAACTGGCACAACCCGAGGATGTGATCATTACTGGCAATACTGAAATTATTGAAATGGATCGTATGCGTAAGGTAATTGCAAAGCATATGATTGATAGTGTTCAAACTAGCGCTCATGTCACATCCTTTGTGGAAGCTGATGTTACCAATATGGTGGTTTGGAGAGAAAAAGTTAAACAACTATTTGAAAAAAGAGAAGGGGTAAAATTAACTTTCACCCCCATGTTTATTGAATGTATTGCAAGTGTGATGGAAAAATTTCCCATCATCAATAGCAGTTTACAAGGGGATCAAATCATACTAAAAAAAGACATTAATATTGGAATGGCCACCGCCCTATCCAATGGAAACTTAATTGTTCCTGTGATTAAAGGCGCCAATCAATTAAGTATAGTAGGTCTAAGTAAAGCGGTAAATAATTTAGCTACTAATGCTAGGTTAAATCAGTTAAAACCCACAGATACGCAAGGGGGTACTTTTACAGTTACCAATGTGGGCACTTTTGGTAGCATCATGGGAACACCAATAATAAATCAACCACAAGTAGCCATACTTGCATTGGGTGCAATTAAAAAGCGTCCAGTGGTTATTGAAACACCATCTGGTGACGCTATTTTAGTTAGGCACATGATGTATTTATCCATGAGCTACGATCATCGTATCGTGGATGGTGCCATTGGATCACAATTTTTAGCTGCAGTAGCTAAAGCATTTGAGTCATGGGATCCCAATCGTCAATGGTTCCAATATTTATAATCGATCTTTAATTCAGCCCCATTGTGCGACCTTTCATCATTGCAGGTACGCCTGAATTTAACCAGGTTGGCATTGGCGCTCCTTTTAAGTAGGAATCAAAAAACTGTTGCTCTCTAATTTGAATGTCCTTCCTATTTTTTCTTTCAACTAAATTATGCGCTTCATTATTGTATACTAAAAGCCAAACTTTTTTATCCAATCTTCTCATGGCAGTAAACATTTCAATACCTTGATACCAAGGCACCGCATCATCAGCATCATTACTCATAATCACTAAGGGTGTAGTTACTTTTGGTAAATCGAATAAAGGGGAGTTTTTAATATATAAATCAGGGCGCTCCCATAAACTTGCGCCTATTCTACTCTGTGTTTTTTCATATTGGAACTGCCTATTCAAACCCGATCCCCAACGTATTCCACCATACGCACTAGTCATATTCACAACAGGTGCCCCTGCCCAAGCAGCAGCAAATAAATTGGTTTTTGTAATTAAATAAGCAATTTGATAGCCACCCCAACTTTGTCCTTGTAGACCAATTTTTGTACTATCCACAAATCCTTTTTGTACCATAGCTCTTGCCCCACTTAAAATATAATCATAAGCGCCTTGACCAGGATAACCTTTGGTATACCAAATATCTGGAACAAAAACGACATACCCCCTACTTGCAAAAAATGGAATATTTAAACGCGAAGGTGTTGGTGCTGGTGGTAAATAATTATGTAAGGATTGATTGTTACGCTCATAAAAATAAACAATCATTGGATACTTCTTTTTCGCATCAAAATTTTCTGGTAAATACAAAATACCTTCCGCGGTTTTGCCAGTATAGGACTTCCATTTCACCAATTGTGAAGTCATCCAATTATAATTACTTTGCTGTGGATTAATTTTCGTAAGCGCCATCGGATTTTGCTTCAGGGTATCAAAAATATAATGATACAAATTAGGCGATTGTATTTCATCTTCTTGCATCACCAATAAATCATTGGATTTTTTTGCTGCTATAATAGTGGTCAAATGCATCGGCAACTGATTCAATGTAAATAGCTTTCTTGTTGCTAAAGACAAAATAACCATGCCCTCTGATTTGTCGAGCTCATTAAATGTTTTCAATAAAATGTTAGCGTCCCCATTTAAAAATTGGCGATCGTTGTCTGTTTCAACAAAACGATAAGTTATTTTATTTTGACGACCGTTGGTTAATTTAATGGAAGGCGAATTACCCGCTGCATCTACAAGCCAAATATCATATTTATCATACACTAAAAAATGCTTATGGTCCTGCATCCATTTAGCAATTCCATAGGCATTTGGATCATCAGGCATATCATTTTCTTCATCATACAGCGGCACAGTAATATCTGTTAAAATATTCTTTGAAATACCAGATGTAATATTATAAGATTTATATTTTTTTTGATCCTCTACATAATAAACCAAATTTTGACCATCATAGGAAGGGGACAACTGACTTACTTTTATATTTTTTTGAATCAGCTTATTTTTCCCTGTATTATTATCTATGACATATAAGTCCCTTTGCGAAAATCCTTGCCATTGTGAAGCTATAACATAATTAGAATCAATTAACGCATAAGTATAGCGCCCATCTCCTTCCATTGTTTTTAATAAATCTCGGTCTTTAATTTTTCCAAGATAAGTAACTGCATTGTCTGCTGGTCGATATAAAAGAGCTTCAGTACTCTTAAGTATAGCGTCTAAATTTTTTAATTGTACTGTTTGTAAAGTTGGATCTGCATAATGCCATATATCAACACTTACGCGGTCAAATTCAGGCAATGAAGTGTCTTTGACAGGAAGTATGGGCTGAACACCTAGGGAAATAACTGCACCAGATTTACTAAATGTAATTTTACGATCTCCACCAATAGTGTATTGTTTCGGAATTTGATCATGGTTTCGATTTATAACAAAATGTGCCGAATCCAATTCGTGGTTATAATATGCAAGCGTATAGTTTTTTTGTAATGCTTTGTCGGCACTGTCTCGCTCAACTAAATAAGCCAATTGCTTTCCTTGTTCATCCCAAGTAAAATTAGTTGCTGTATAAAAATGTCTATTTAAGGTGATGGTATTGGTGTCAGCAATCGAACTCAACAATATTTTTGCTCCATTTAGTTTGGTTCTAACTTGATACATCATCACCCCTTCTCCTTTCGGATGAATTAAATACTGGGAGATATTATTAAATACCCTTTCTTGACCTGAATTCAAATCTCTAAAATAAAGAGGTGCCCCCTCCTTATTAAAGTCCCCTTTTGTTTCTTTTAAATATGCAATTAAACCATTACCAAATTCAGGGACTTGAAAACTTTTTACTGCTGGAATTTTATTTATTTTCCCTGTGGCCAAAGCTAAAATCACCAAACTATCTTTGGGCATTTCATCTGGCTTTTTTTTATCAATTTTCGCTTTCCTGGTTTCATTGAAACTGGGTTTAATTTTTGCGATTAAATAATTCCCATCTTCTGTAAAAACAGGTTGTGCGCCTCTTGGAATACTGATATCTATTTTTGAGGCAATATTTTTTACAATCAATACAGCATCCCCTTCTTGAGGGTTAATGGTATAACAAATAAACTGACCTTGGGGTTGCCAAATAGTTTCACGGATGGATTCCCATTGATCATATACTGTATGATCCAACGCTAATTTTTGGGAAAACGAAAAAATTGAAATAAATAATGAAAAAATAGTAAAAAGTTGCTTCATATTATATTATTTGAATTTCTAAGATACATCAACATTTTGGCAAAATAATTGTTATAAATTTACATCCACATTATTTTTTATATGAAATTCAGATTACTCTTCATTTTGCCTACTTTTTTAGCAGTTTTTGCACAAGCCCAAACCACTGGAAAGCTATCAGGATGGGTCCTAGATAAAAATACCCAAAAACCTATTGCTGGGGTCAATGTAAAACTGATCAACACCAATTTTGGGACGGTAACTGATTCATTGGGTAAATACCAATTTAAAAGCATCCCCACTGGTCAGTACCAAGTAAGTTTTACTTCATTAGGTACTTTGCCCTATAGTTTATTTAATGTAGTTATCACTGTTGGAAATGAGACCAATAATACCATTGAATTACTTCCTGCAGATAATGTATTAAAAGAAGTACAAGTAAGCACTACCCGAAAAACAGTTCGAACAGCTACCTTGGAAACCCCATTAAGTGTTCAAAAATTAACTGCTGAAGAAATTAAATCAAATCCAGGAGGCAATTTTGACATTTCCAAAGTAGTTCAGGCTTTACCAGGCGTTACAGGTTCAGCAAGTACTGGCGCCGGATTTAGAAATGATATCATTGTAAGAGGTGGCGCACCCAATGAAAACGTATTCTATTTAGATGGTATTGAAATTCCAGTAATCAATCACTTTAGCACCCAAGGAAGTGCGGGTGGCCCACAAGGTATTTTGAATGTATCATTTATAGATGAAGTCAAACTTTCCTCATCGGCATTTGATGCCAAATTTGACAATGCTTTATCCTCTGTATTTGAATTCAAACAAAAAAGGGGTAATGCTGACAAATTACAAGGAAATGTAAGATTAGGCGCTACTGAATTTGCAACTACTTTAGATGGCCCATTATCCAAATCAGGCAAAACCACTTTTTTAGCTTCCGTGAGAAGAAGTTATTTACAATTCTTGTTCGAAGTAATTGACTTACCTATTCGTCCGAATTTTTGGGATTTTCAATATAAAGTCACGCATGTGATTGACCCAAAAACCACTTTGACATTTTTAGGGGTCGGTGCGATTGACGATTTTAAATTTGCTGCACCAAAAAATGCCACACCTGAAAAAATTTATGCATTAAAAGCAGGCCCTTCCATTAACCAATGGAGCTATACTGTAGGTGCCTCATTAAAAAAATTAGTGAACAAAGGCTTTTGGAATTTAGCTATAAGCCGGAACCACCTTAACAACCTTAGCGAAAGATATGAGAATAATTTGGAGCCGATTCAAAGTGAAAAAACTTTTGATTACACCTCCAATGAAATTGGAAATACAGTTAGATGGGATATGACCAAAAGTTTATTAGGATTAAAATGGACTGCTGGTGTGAATATTCAGAACGTAGGATATGACAATAATACCAATCAATTATTAAAATATACTGCAAATAATACTTTAGGGCCAACCCCAGCAGCTATACAAATTAATTATAGTTCAGATTTTAATTATAATAAATATGGCGCATTTTTTCAATTAGGAAAAAAAGCATTTAATAACCGATTAGGTATTAGCGCAGGAATTCGTACTGATGGAAATGATTTTACAACCCAAGGAACGCAATTAATGCGTCAGCTATCCCCTAGAGTTGGATTAAGCTGGGTAGTATCAGATAAAGTGAACTGGAATTTCTCCATCGGTAATTATTATAAATTAGCTCCCAATACTGCTTTAGGTTTTAAAAATGGGGCTGGTGCTTATTTAAATCAAGATGCTGACTATATACAAAGCACGCATTATGTTACAGGCTTTGAATACATCCCATCCGAATCAACAAGATTCACAGCAGAAGTATATTATAAGAAATATAAAAACGTACCTATTAGTGTTGAAAAAGGGACTAGCCTTTCCAACCTTGGTGCCGATTTCAATATTTTAGGTAATGAAGATATTTCAACGAATGGATTAGGTAAAAGTTATGGCTTTGAATTATTCGCGCAACAAAAGTTAACCCAAAGGATGTTTGGCGTAGTTAGTTATAGTTTTTTTAGAAGCTCCTATACCAATAACCTAGGAAAATATATTGCAAGCTCCTGGGAAAACATACACTTGCTAAGTTTAACAGGTGGCTATAAGTTGAATAGAAACTGGGAAATCGGAATAAAATATAGATACCAAGGTGGGGCACCCTATACACCCTATGATATGAATGCCAGCAAACTAAATTTTGCCACTTTAGGTGTGGGAATATTAGATTATTCAAAATTAAATGCCAATAGGAATAAAGCATTTCATTCAAGTGACTTGCGAATTGATAAAAAATATAACTACAAAAAAACCACGTTGGATTTTTACATAGATATTACAAACTGGTATGGTGCTGCATCAGTAGCTCCTCCTTTTTATGTTTTTTCAGCAAACGAAAATGGTGTATTCAAAACAACAGATGGGCAAGCATTAAAAAAAGATGGCTCCAATGCGATACCAGAATTGTTTGATAATAACTCCGTTTTTATAACGCCTACTATTGGCTTTATATTAGAATTTTAAACTTGCGAACTGGTTTTATTTTGTTTTACTATTCTTAACATTTGAATAAGCACAGATAATGCGATTAAGCTAAGTCCAATGTAAAAACTTGCGCCCAATTGCTTTTGTTCCTTAAACAAAACAAAAGCAAGGATAATCCCATATACAGGCTCTAAATTTAAAGTAACATTTAAAGTAAAGGCACTAATATGTTTTAAGGAGGATAGCATTAAATGATTCGCCCAAACAGTACATGCGAGTGCTAAAATAATCAGCCAAATCCAATCATTCCAATTGGGTAAAACAAATTGATTTTGATTAAATCCTACTGATCCTAATATAACTAAGGTTAAAAAAAACACACCCCCCATCATTTCATAAAATTGTATGGTGAACGTATCCACTTTATTGGTGACCCCTTTATTGATGACTGAAAATATAGAAGCCAATAGCGCTGAAAATAACCCAACGATAATCCCAGTTCTAAATTTGGTATCAAAATGGAATATCAATAGTATCCCTATAAAACTAAGTGCCCCAATGAATAAATCATGCCACTTAATTTTTATTTTTTTAGCGAAGGGCTCAATTAGGGAAGTAAACATGCTTGTACTAGAAAAACAAACGAGTGCAATAGACACATTGGCTAATTTAATACTTCCATAAAAGCAAACCCAATGAAGGGCAATGATCGCACCAATGCCAATTAATTTAAATTTTGTTGCAAAATTATAATGATACTTCTGCTGCGTAAAGAAATAA
>CAJBLA010000225.1 GCA_903953815.1 uncultured Bacteroidota bacterium
TTCGCTTTCATACGCCGATGTATGAGTTTTTTTATGGGATTAAGGAAACCTTTTATAAGATTTGGCGGAAAAGCAGATCAAAGAATCACCGTGCATAAATCATGCGCATTAGCTGCACAAACATTTATGCTTTCCATTGCAGCAGAAGGTTTTGAATCCTGCCCAATGGAAGGATTTGATCAAGTACGCGTAAAAAAACAATTGAATCTGCCCAGCGGTGCTGAAATTAATATGATCATCGGTGTGGGTAAAGGAACGAATGATGGCGTTTGGGGCCCACGTTTCAGAATACCTTACGAAGAAGTAGTATTTGAAAGATAATTGATCTTAATAAATTATTTCGCAGGCGTAATCACGATGTTTCGATATTCAATAACGCCATGATCGCCTTGCATCATAATGGGGCCTGGCTCACCTTCATGGCTATCCAATGCACCTCCAGTAATTCCTGGGATGATTTGGTTTTGAATAACTATTTTACCATTCGCGATCACCGTTACAATGCGACCCACCAAAGTAATATCAAAGGATTGCCATACACCCGGATCCTTTGCCACCATTTCCAATGGATCAATAAAACCATATAAACCACCTAAATGAATATTGGTGGCTTCCATACCCTTGCTATCTTCTACTTGCACTTCATAACGCCCCCTTAAGTAAACACCACTATTACTTTCCTTGGGATAACGAAACTCAATATGTAATTTAAAATCATCAAAGGTTTGGGTGGATCTAATATTTGATCCAGGACGCGGGCTTCTTAATATCCCATTCTCCACCACCCATTGATTGTCTTTCCCTAATGCTTGCCAACCATCTAAATTTTTTCCATTAAATAATTGTATTGGTTTTCCCCAAACAGGTGCTTTGTCCCTTTTTAAACTTGGTGCAGGCACACCCACCCAAGTAAGGGTTTGTCCTCTTGGGGTAATCATGGTGCCGGATAATTTTCCGTCTTTTAAAACACCTTCCACGATTAATTCTTTATCAGTTACTTCCCATTGTGCAGGGATATGGAAAGAAACTTTGTTGTCTTTAAAAACAACTTCAGAAATTGGACGCGCACTTCCACCATCCGCAACAAAATGTCCTGTTAATGTTTGAATGCCCAACAAGCGTACTTCCAACCAGGAGGCTGCTAAACGGTCCCCTAAATCAACCGTCAAATCCCATCTGCCTTCAATGGGTTGTCGCTTTGGCGTTTCCCCGGAAGCGAATAAATTTATACTTCCAATTAATAAGAATATAAAAAAGAAAATGGATTTAAGTTTGGGTATCATTTTGAATAAGATTTTTTTTAAAGATAGTTGCTGTTCAATTTACGAAGTTTGAATTTACAAAATATTACAATATGAAAATCAAAATAAGGCGATCTACCCTATATATTATGATACAGCATACACCTTGTACTTTTGTCCATAAAAATGATTAATTTCAAAATAGCTACACTACAAATACACAATAGTTATAAATAATTACACCCTACCCACCATGAAAAAGAAAATCATCCTACTCCTTTATATGCTCATTGGCGTAACGATGATTACAGCAAATGCGCAGATAAAAATTTACGTTTCAAATAAAGGAAATGACAATGCCACCGGTGACATCAATCATCCAGTGGCCAGCTTTGAACGCGCGCAAAATATTGCACAAAAAAGCGACCCAACAGTTTCTGTGCAAGTCATATTTAAAAATGGTACGTATTATTTACCGAATACAATTCAATTTACACAAAAAGATAGCAAAATTGCCAAAGCGGCCATCACCTATTGTGCCGAAAATGAAGGGGGTGCAGTTATTAGTGGGGGCGCGCAATTAAAAGTGAATTGGAGAATATATAAAAATGGAATTTATGTGACCGATGTTTTACCAGGTACTAAAATTGATCAATTATATATTAATGGAGAAAGGCAGGCAATGGCAAGATATCCAAATGCGCAAATAGGAAAAAACGTATTTGATAGTTGGGATTTAAGTCACAATGCAATTTTTGATTCACTGGCCGATGTGCTATTACCTTCCCGTATTTCAAATTGGAATCATCCTGAAGGTGGCTATATTCATGCAATGCATGAAAGTTTATGGGGTGATATGCATTGGCTGATCAAAGGAAAAGATAAAAATAATACACTCCTCATGGAAGGCGGCTGGCAAAATAATCGCCCATCCAAAATGCACCCCGTATTTAGAATGGTTGAAAATATTTTTGAGGAATTAGATGCCCCTGGCGAGTGGTATTTGAATGAAGCATCAAATAAACTTTATTACTACCCGAAAAATAAAAATATCAATGATGCAAAAGTAGAAATTGTACGATTACCCCATTTGATTGAAATCAATGGCAGCATTGAAAATCCAGTAACAAATATTAATATCAAAGGATTTGTATTTAGACATACAGCGCGCACTTTTATGGAAAACAAGGATCCCTTATTACGTTCAGACTGGACCATCTATAGAGGCGGCGCCATTGTTTTTACAGGGGCAGAAAACTGTGAAATTAGCAACTGCGAGTTTGACCAAGTAGGCGGCAATACCATCCTTGTCAATCATTACAATAAAAACATACACATTAAAAGTTGTTATATACACAATAGTGGTGCTAGTGGTATCGTATTTGTGGGTGATACATTGGCTGTTCGCAATAGAAAAATTGGGTATGGACGTCAAAATTATGAAACACTTGACACCACTAAAGGGCCATTAAATAATAACTACCCTAGTAATTGTTTGGTGGAGGATTGTTTAATCACCATGACGGGAAGAGTTGAAAAACAAACTGCGCCCATCCAAATTTCAATCGCGCATAAAATACATGTTAATCATTGTTCAATTTATGATGTTCCAAGAGCAGGCATTAATATTAGTGAAGGTGCATTTGGCGGACATATTATTGAAAATTCGGACATATTTAATACGGTACTTGAAACTGGGGATCATGGAAGTTTTAATTCCTGGGGTCGAGATAGGTACTGGAGTCCTAGTCAGCGATTAGTGCACGAACAAGTGGCAAAAAATAATACCCTCCCCTTTTTGGATATGCTTGACAAAAATATCATCCGTCATAACCGCTGGAGATGTGACCATGGTTGGGATATTGACTTAGATGATGGCTCAAGTCAATATGAAGTTTATAATAATTTATTATTAAATGGGGGTTTGAAATTTAGAGAAGGTTATAACAGAAAAGCCACCAACAATATTATCGTAAATAATAGTTTTCACCCACATGTATGGTATAAGGAAAGCGGTGATGTTTTTACAAAAAATATATTATTTGGCACTTACAAGGAAATATTAATGAACAACACCATTGGCGAAAATAAAAAATGGGGAAAATTAATCGATGCCAACTTTTTCATGGGCGACAGTTCCAATAATCATATGTTTCTGAATAACGGATGCGATTCAAATTCAATTATAGGCGACCCGCAA
>CAJBLA010000226.1 GCA_903953815.1 uncultured Bacteroidota bacterium
TAACGCTTCCCGTTTTGTTCTAATTGTTTTGTTTCCGCAATTGCAGCCGTTGGTAAAATTCCGGCCATTAAGCCGATGGTGCTACTCAATCCGATAAAGTTTCTGCGTTTCATAGAATTATTTAGTTCTTGAGAAGCTCAATATACAAAATTTATAGACTACGCTATTGAATGAGATAATTTGAATTTAAATCGCAATTTAAAATGCATTACCCGCAATATTTTATTTATATTTATTTTACAAAAATGAGGAGTATGAAAAAAATTGTATTGTTCACTAGCTACTGTATACTAATGCTTACCTCTAGTGTTAATAGTCAAACAAATATGAATGTTTTGGGGGCATGGGGAAAAGAGGAAAATAATACTAAAACATTGGTCATAATCACTGATTATATTTTCAGTGTGGCAAGTTATAACTTAGTAGAGAAAAAATTTAATTATACTTGGGGTGGCAAATATCGTATAGAAAAAGAAAATATGGAATTATCCTATGAATGGCATTCTCAGGACACCGCCATGGTTAATCTATCAGCAAGTATTCCAATAGTAATTAAAAAAGATGGTCGACTTTCCTTAGGTAATATATTATCGGGCTTAACGAGGTTGGATGGGGGCAAAGCGGGCGATTTATTCGGCTCTTGGATTATAAGTGGAAATTATACAAATGATATTGTTAGTAAAAGAGCAAATCCTTTTTTTCCAAGACGCACCATGAAAATTATTTCAGGCAAGTACTTTCAATGGGTAAGTTATAATGTAGTGACCAAAAAATTCTTTGATGCCGGAGGTGGAACACAAACAACACAAAACGGAAAGTATACCGAAAACATTGAATACTTTACAAAAACTACCCAAAGTATTGGAAAGTCACTTTCCTTTGGATATTCCATTATTGATGGGGACTGGAGACACCAAGGACAAAAATCAACAGGTGGTCCATTAGATGAATGTTGGACCAAAAGAAAAATAATTGAAGAAAAATTTACTAAAAAATAAAACTAAACGAAAAGCGATCTTAACAATATTTTAAACACAACTTGTTTTCCTTATCTTTAATATTCACCTTCAATACAAATACAATGAGTACAAATAGACGTTCCTTTCTTCGCAATATTGCCCTAGGTTCTGGCGCAATCATTACAGCGATTCCAGAAAAAGGATTTGCTGCTAGCCATGTAAAAAATACAACCACAACTCCGGCTGCATTTAATATGTGTGGTTATGCTGCACCAAAATTACCAACGGTGCGCGTAGCTGTGATTGGATTGGGAAATCGTGGACCAGGTGCGGTTGACAGATTAAGTTATATAGATGGTGTTGAAATAAAAGCTTTGTGTGATAAATATCCTGAGCGTGTAGAAAAGGCACAAAATATTCTTACAAAAAAAGGTTTGCCTAAAGCAAAAGCCTATTCAGGCGCTGAGGGCTGGAAAGCGGTTTGCGAATCCAATGATATTGATTTAGTTTATGTAACTACACCATGGTCATTACACACACCCATCTCGGTGTATGCAATGAAAAATGGTAAGCATGCTGCTTCTGAAGTACCTGCTGCTAAAACGATTGACGAGTGTTGGGAACTAGTAGAAACTTCTGAAAAAACACGCAAGCACATGATGATGCTTGAAAATTGTTGCTATGACTTTTTTGAATTACTTACACTTAATATGGCACGCAACGGATTGTTTGGTGAAATTTTACACGCAGAGGGTGCATACATTCACGATTTAAGTAGTGATTATTTGTTTAATAAAAAGGCGTATGCGGATATGTGGAGATTGAAAGAAAATATCGAAAACAATGGTAGTCTATATCCTACACATGGATTAGGGCCAATTGCGCAATGCATGAATATTAATCGTGGAGATAAATTTGATCACTTGGTGAGTATGAGTACCAATGATTTTTCGCTGGGTAAAATGGCGAATGATATGGCAGCAAAGGATGATTTTTTCAAAGAATACACTGGAAAAACATATCGCGGAAATATGAACACGACCATTATTAAAACCGATTTAGGTAAAACGTTAATGGTACAGCATGATGTATCTTCTCCGCGTCCTTATTCTCGAATCCATTTGGTGAGTGGCACTAAAGGTGCAGCACAAAAATATCCTGGTCCAGAGCGTATTGCATTAGGACACGCCTGGATGAAAGAAGAAGAATTGAACGGTATGAGA
>CAJBLA010000227.1 GCA_903953815.1 uncultured Bacteroidota bacterium
CCCATTGTAATTTGGTTGCCAAAAACCGCTGGACCATATTCATTGATATAAGTAACTACATTGGTATTGGGCTGAAGGACCCCAGTATTGAGGGAGAAGCCAGGAGCTATAAAAGAGGCTACAGATACTGACTCGGTTATGCTCCATTCCAAGAATGAGGATGAACCGCCGCCATTATTGAAGGTCAGGGGTGTGATAGATTGTGCATTGAGCTGAGATGGATAAATGCAATAAACTAAAATTAAAATAAGCCAATATTTTCTGCATTCTAGAAAAGTCATGGCTTAAAGAAATAGAAAAATAAGCCCAATAAGTGCATTAATGACGTATTGGGCTTTAAGAAATCGGAAAATTTAAAAGAGTAATAGGTTACTTTCTTTTAATTATAGCTAACCGACCTTATTTATTACTTTATTCTCAATAAATATTCTGAAGGCGTGCAGTTTTCAATCTTTTTAAATGCAGCTATAAATGTAGTTAGATTCGAGAATCCTGCTTCTGAGGCTAAGCTATTTAAAGTAAAAGAGTCAAGGTACTTCTCATTAATTTTTTCTTTAATATATGAAACCCTATATTTATTAATAAATTCATTAAATCTCATTTCGAAATGCTGGTTTATAATAAATGAAATTAGTCTAGTAGGAATATTAATTTCTACCGCTAGTTGGCTAATATTTAGTCCTTTTTTTAAATAGGGTTTCTTAGTTTCAAAATAATCTAAAATTATTGCTATTTCAGTTGAATAATCTTGCTCTATATAAGGTATATAGTCGGTTTGATTAAGGATTAATGTAGAAGGCGTTTGTTTGTATTTTATAAATGGAAGTCCTGCAAATATGGAAGGATGTGTAAGAAGATATGTGCTAATAATGAAAAAGCAACTTGCAAAAATATAATCAGGCAAATGAAAAATGAATCCATCGGCATAAATATCTTGAAATACTAACGCTGTAAAAGCTAATAATATAAATGCAAATAAGGAAATAGTTGAAAGTGATGTAAAAATCCTAAGCCATTTGATTACATTATTTATTTGCTTTTCGACCTCAATGTTTTTATTCTGTTTATTGAATGTTATAATTAATTTCCATTGGAATATTAGGTAAATCAAATTCTGAAGTATTCTGAAAATATTAATTATATATTCAGATAAATAACCCACTTGAATTTTATAAGATGTGTTGATATCTTTAAATAACTCTTGTATGATATCTTTTTTATTACTTATTGGTAAAAGATAAAATGGCAAATAATTTATTAAAACTAAAAGGAATGGAATTATATGTAAGAAGTCTAAAATTTTTAATTTTTGTTTATTAAATAGCATTACACGAACATATAAATAGACTATTGGGGGTAGTAAAAAGTTTATTGGAGCTGTAATTTTATATAAATAAGGTGCATCAATAATAATTCCATATATAATTAAAACATAGACTGATAAACAAGAAATACAAAAAATAAAATAACTGGCCAGCAAATAATTAGCAAATGTCTTTATTGCATTTTCATTATACAATAAAAGATAGATTGTAACTAAAGCACAAAAAATACTCC
>CAJBLA010000228.1 GCA_903953815.1 uncultured Bacteroidota bacterium
ATGCGGGTCGGTACGCTCAATAAATTTTTCATCATACTTTGCATAGGACTGTTTGCAAATTTTAATCCCCTTAATTAAATGGGTTGCCACATTCGGGATATTTACATTTAAGCAAAGGTGCTTATCTAAATTTTTATCGGCTAATAATTGCTTCACTATAATGCGTGCATAATGTTGTGCTGCGGTAAAATCGGCCTCATTACTTAGGTCCATTAAGCTAAATCCAATACTTGGGATACTTTCAATGGAAGCTTCCAATGCCGCCGACATGGTGCCAGAATAAATGACATTGATAGAATGATTAGCGCCATGATTAATCCCGCTCAAACAAATGGATGGTTTACGGTGTAAAACTTTATCTACTGCTAATTTTACGCAATCCACGGGTGTTCCGCTACAAGTGTAGGCTTCAACGCCGTCTACAATATGTGCTTTTTGTAATCTTAAATGTTGTCCAAGGGTGATGGCATGTCCCATTCCGCTTTGTGGTTTATCGGGGGCAACCACTATTACTTTACCTAAATCCTTCACTGCCTCCACTAATGCCTTAATGCCTGGCGCACTAATACTGTCATCGTTCGTAATTAAGATAACCGGTTTTTCTGCTTTTGTTTTTGCCATACTGCAAGTTACTAAGCAAGGCCCTTGTCACAAAAATTATAAATTAACGAAGTAGGCGGTAGGTGTGCAACGAAAATATTTTTAAAAAATTGCTAAAAATATTTGGAAATACTAAATATATTAGTAAATTGCACTAAAATCATTAGTTATGTCATACGCAGGAAAAAATTTAAAATACATCAGAAAGCAGCGCGAATGGACACAAGAAGAAATGGCCAATCAACTTCAAATTAAGCGATCCTTGGTAGGGGCTTATGAGGAGGAGCGCGCCGAACCAAGGTTGGATGTGCAGGAAGTAATCTGTGCTAAATTTAATATCAGTTTAGAGCAATTCTTGTTTCAGGATTTATCTGAAACAGGGGGATTGTCATCAGGTTCGAATAATAGCTATTTAGAGCGTCGTCGCTCAATGAAATCCGATAAGTCCATCAGTTTAGCACCCATTGTTCCCTTTGTGCCTGTTAAGGCTGCAGCGGGTTATTTGGCAGGTTATGCGGATCCAGAGTTCTTGGATGAGCTAAATACATTCACATTACCGATGTTAGCGCCTGGTGATTACCGTGCGTTTGAAATCATCGGGGACAGTATGCTTCCCACTCCAAGTGGAAGTGTAATTGTGGGTGAAAAAGTGGACAATATGAAGGAAGTAAAGAACAGTAATACCTATATCGTAGTCTCAAATTCAGATGGTGTGGTATACAAGCGAGTGATCACCAATGAAGATGTTACTGAACGACTTACTTTATTGAGTGACAATCCATTGTATGAGCCATATCAAGTAAATACACAAGATATAGTAGAGATATGGAAGGCTGTTTATATTATCCAAAAAGCAGGGGCGCAGCCCATGTGGAATGTAGATCAATTAGCCGGCGTGGTTAATAATTTACAGGACCAAATTACCAATATGAAGCGCACGATGAACTAGTTGTTTTAGTTTTTGCGCTTAAATCATAGGTTTTATTCATCCCGATCGCTTAAAAAGCCATCGGGATTTTTTATAGAACAACTTGAAGCGTTAATATAAACAAAAAACCTAAACAAATGATTTACAAATGTTTAGGTTTATATAATTAAATTAAAATATTAAGCTATTCCCACTCGATAGTGGCAGGAGGTTTGCTGCTGATATCGTATACCACACGGTTAATTCCCCTTACTTCATTGATGATGGAGTTACTCATATGTGCGAGGAATTCATAAGGTAAATGTGCCCAGTCGGCTGTCATGCCATCCACTGAGGTTACTGCTCTTAAAGCTACCGTAAACTCATAGGTTCTTTCATCGCCCATCACACCCACGCTTTTTACAGGTAAAAGAATGGTGCCTGCTTGCCATACCTTATCATACAATCCAAATTCTTTGAGTCCATTCATGTATATCGCATCGGCTCTTTGAAGGAGGTCTACTTTTTCGGCGGTAACTTCCCCTAGTATACGAATGGCTAGTCCTGGTCCTGGGAAAGGATGTCTGGCGATCATAGCGCTAGGTATACCTAATTCAAGGCCTACTCGGCGGACCTCATCTTTAAACAAGCTTCTCAATGGCTCCACTAAAGTAAGGTGCAATGATTCAGGTAAACCACCCACATTATGGTGTGATTTAATGGTTTGAGAAGGGCCGTGTACACTTACACTTTCAATCACATCAGGATATATTGTTCCTTGACCTAAAAACTTAGCTTCCAGCATTTTAGATGCCTCTACTTGAAATATATCTATAAATAGTTTTCCTATTACTTTTCGCTTTTCTTCCGGTTCAGATTTGCCAGCAAGCCCATCATAAAACATTTGTTTGGCATCAATGCCTCGTACATTTAATCCAATGGCGTGATAGGTATCTAGTACCTGCTGAAACTCGTCCTTGCGTAAAACCCCATTGTCTACAAAAATACCATGAAGACGATCTCCGATGGCCTTATGAATTAGGGTGGCTGCCACGGTACTATCCACACCGCCACTTAAAGCCATAATCACATGACCTTCTCCAATTTGCTCCTTTAGCTTTTGAACCGTTTCAGTTACAAAGGAAGCTGGGGTCCAATTTTGATGGCAGCCACAAATGTCCACCAAAAAGTTTTTGATCATTACCTTGCCCTGGGAAGAGTGGTACACTTCTGGATGAAATTGAAGGCCATGTAAACTGTTGCCATCGTCCTGCTTTTTGCGAAAAGCGGCTACGGGAATGCTGTCAGTATCGGCTAAAAGCTCAAAGTTGTCAGGAAGTTGGGTAATAGAGTCGCTATGGCTCATCCAAACCTGGCTATTATCTTCAATATCTTTAAATAAAATGTCCTGTTTCTTGATCCTTAATTGGGCGCGACCGTATTCTCTTTTATTCGATTTTTCTACCTTACCACCAAAGTTTTTGGCACTTAATTGGGCACCATAACATACGGTCAATACCGGAACCTTCTGTAAGATGGCTTTAATATCAACATTGGGTGCTTCCTCCTCGTTTACACTCGCAGGGGAGCCGCTAAGGATGACCCCTTTTAGACTAGGGTCAAACTGTATTGCATGGTGAAAAGGGGTGATTTCGCAATACACATTCGCTTCGCGAACAGCCCTAGCGATTAGCTGGGTATATTGACTTCCAAAGTCGAGGATAAGGATTTTTTCAATCATGCGACGAAGTTAAGCAAAAAAAAATCCCCCCGAAAACTCGAGGGGATTTTGAAGTGTATAAGTTTAGTCCCGCTGAGCGGTTTTAATTTCTTTTCTTAACAACTACAGCTTTAACTGCAGTGTGTCTCGCTAACTTACTCTTTAAATTAGCCGCTTTGTTTTTGTGGATAATTCCACGTTTTGCTAATTTGTCAATTTGAGAAATGATGTTAGGAAGCTTCTCGTCATATGCTTTTTGCTCTTCAACTGTTTTCAATTCACGAATAGCATTACGCGTAGTTTTACCGTAATAACGATTTCTGTCGCGACGTTTAGTTGCTTGTCTTACATCTTTTTTGGTAGCCGAATGATTTGCCATGTACTAATATTAATTTTCAGGAGGGCAAAGGTAAGGTACTTAAACAAATAATTAAAATTAAAATACAAAAAAAATAAAAATCAATATAACTATATGTTAATCAAGTAGTTATATATGCTACACGACTGGTATTTTATTGAAAATAAAGGGAAATAAAATAGGAGGGTAAACTTGGCCAATTTTTAGGGGTTTGAATACCTAAGAAAGTTCCCTTTTGGGGTAGATCAACCCTAATCCAATTATCCAATTTTCGGGCGCCGTACTTGTTAAATTTATCCGCTAATTTTGGGCTCCTGCGAAAGCAGGGCTTTACATATGCACCAACAGATTCACCAACAAATAGCTGAAAACTTATTAGACAACTACCAAGGGCAGGAGCCATTGGCCAATTATTTAAAAAAGTACTTTTCGGCTAATAAAAAACATGGTAGTCGTGATAGAAAAAGTATTTCCGCATTTTGTTATGCGCATTTTAGAGATGGGGAAATTGATTTCCCGCTTGTGCAAAATGTATCCTCGGAAATAAATGTGAAACAATTTGTCGCATCTCATCAGGAGCAACCCTTGTTATTTATTCGGGTGCGTCCTTGGCAAAGAGAAAAAGTAATTCCAAAACTAATTGCAGCACAAGTTACTTATCAGGAAATTACGCCAACCACTTTTGCTTTTGTTAATACCACCTCACTTCAAAATGTATTGGAGTTAAATAAGGAAGTGGTGATTCAGGATTTAAACTCGCAAGCACTTGCTTCCTTACTTGCACTCGTACCCACGAGTATAGATAAAGTTTTAAATGTTTGGGACGCCTGCGCAGCAAGTGGTGGAAAATCTATTTTAATGTTTGATTATTTGTCGAATATTAAAATTCATGTTACAGACATTCGAGAATCTATTTTACATAATTGTGAAAAACGATTGGCGGAAGCAGGGATAAGGCCTTCTTCTGTGCAAGTGGTGGATTTGGTTTATCCATTTGAAATAAAAAAACAATTCGATTTTATTTTTGCAGATGTGCCTTGTTCTGGAAGCGGCACTTGGGGTAGGACGCCGGAACAATTAAAATATTTTAAGCAGGAGCAGCTTGCCAACTATACGGAGTTGCAAGGAAAAATTATTGAAAATTTAATTCCAGCTTTGAAACTACATGGACATTTGTTATTCGCCACTTGTTCGGTGTATCAAAATGAAAACGAAAATAATGTAGCCAAGTTATTAGCTACTGGTAAATTTAAAGTGGTGAAACAACAATACTTTAAAGGATACGACAAGCAAGCCGATACTTTGTTTGGCGCATTACTTGAAAAAATCGCAGATTAATTGATTAGCGAATTGCGTTTAATACGCCGCTTTGAATAATACCGCCTGCTACCACATCATCCCCTTCGTAAAATACCGCGCTTTGTCCTGGTGCAATGCTTTTTACATTTTCATAAAATCTTGCTTGAACACCATTGTCGGTATTGGATAAGGTACATAATGCACCCGCATCGTGGTATCTAATTTTTGCCATCACATCCATTGATTCAGATAGATGATCATATTTTATCCAATTCAATTTAGCGACCATCATATCATTTTTATCTAAGTCAGTTTCTTCACCAATCACAACGACATTATTCACTGGATCAATATCGGTCACATATACAGGATGTCCCATGGCCAATTCCAATCCCTTTCTTTGTCCAATCGTATAAAATGGATAGCCTTTATGTTTGCCTAATCTTTTTCCTTTGGTATCCACAAACCAACCGCCGTTCACTCTTTCTTCCAAACCATCTACGCGTCTTTTTAAAAATCCTCTATAATCATTATCAGGAACAAAGCAAATTTCATAGCTCTCACTTTTCTTTGCCAATTCAGGATAACCCATATCAATCGCCATTTGCTTGATATCTTTTTTATGCATGCCACCCAATGGTAAAATAGTGCGCTTTAGTAAATCTTGATCCACACCCCATAATACATAGCTTTGGTCCTTGGTCTCATCCAAACCTTTTGAAATTACATAACGGCCATTGGTGTGTTGTCTCACTTTTGCATAATGCCCTGTCGCAATAAATTCACAACCCAATGCATCAGCACGCTTTAATAAAGCACGCCATTTAATATGGGTGTTACACATTACGCAAGGGTTGGGTGTGCGACCAGCTAAATATTCTTCCACAAAATTTTCAATAACAAAATCGCCAAACTCTTCTCTAATATCTAATATATAGTGGGGGAAGCCATTGTTAACAGCAGCCAATCGGGCATCATTAAAAGAGTCGATATTGCAACAGCCTGTTTCTTTTCCATTGGTGTTGCTAGTAGAGTAATCCCAGGTTTTCATGGTTATTCCAATAACCTCATAACCTTCGTTGTGTAATAAAAGCGCGGCAACCGTGCTATCAATCCCGCCACTCATGGCGACTAAAACCTTTCCTTTTTTACTCATGGTATTTGGCCAGTTAAATGTTGGCTTAGCACAAAAGTAATTGATCCTGAGCGACTTTATCACATTGGGGGTAAAAGTGGGCTTAATTTTTAATGTCGACAACCGAAAAACCCTATCTTCATTCCCATAAAACGACAAAATATAAGAAAATGATTAAACTACAAGTTATTGGAAATTTAGGCAAAGACGCCTTAGTTAACAATGTAAATGGCAAAACAGTAATTAACTTTAATGTGGCTCATACAGAGCGATTTAAAGACGCACAAGGAAATCAAAAGGATCGTACGACATGGGTGGACTGTTCGTATTGGACAGACCGCACTGCAGTTGCGCCTTATTTAAAAAAGGGAACGCAGGTGTATGTGGAAGGAACACCGGATGTAAGATCTTACACAACAACTGATGGACGCAATGGTGCTTCATTAACACTTCGAATTTCATCTGTACAATTATTAGGTGCGAAACCAGCTGGTTCAAATGCTGGTGGCGGATCAGATGCTTCCAATGGAAGCGATGCAGGTAATGGCGGATATCAAAATACAGGTGGTGGATCAGATACCACTTCAATGGATGATTTACCATTTTAATTAAAAAGCATTCTGTAATATTTGAAAGGTATACTTCAGGGTATACCTTTTTTTATTATAGGCTAACATATGTTTGGTAATAAGCATGAATTCCCTAATGTGATTAAATAAGTGTCGCGAATTCAACTAAAATTCACTGCACATAATTACCTTTGACGATACAAAAATTGATTACATAAATATTTTTCTAATGAGGGTAATGAAATTTGGAGGAACAAGTGTTGGAAAGCCGGAAAGGATGCATCAAGTATCGCAATTAATCACGCGTGATGCGGAGCCTACCATCGTTGTATTAAGCGCATTGAGCGGAACTACAAATGCATTGGTTGAAATAAGCAATAGCTTGTCAGCACAAGATAAAAAAGGATCCACTGAAAAAATTGATGCACTTGAAAAGCATTATGCATTATTTATAAATGATTTAATAAAAGAAGCATCGCTTAAAACAAAAGCGGAAGCAATTATTAAAGAACATTTTGAATTTTTAAGAATCACACAACGCATTTCATTAAGTGATGCATTGAATAAAGATATTTTAGCACAAGGTGAATTAATGAGTACCAAACTTTTTGCATTGTATTTAGAGCAAGAAAAAATTGAACATGCATTAATCCCCGCTTTGGATTTTATGTGTTTGGATATGAATGATGAGCCTGATTTGACTTTGATAGCACAAAAAATAAAAGAGGTGTTGGCGCAACATGCAACTAAAAAATTATTTATTACCCAGGGATATATTTGTCGCAATGCGAAAGGGGAGGTTGATAATTTAAAGAGAGGTGGAAGTGATTACACCGCTTCATTAATTGCTGCAGCAGTGCAAGCAAGTGTTTGTGAAATTTGGACGGATATTGATGGTATGCATAATAATGACCCTCGCGTAGTGGATAAAACGGTTGCTATTGAGCAATTGAGTTTTGATGAAGCTGCGGAGTTGGCTTATTTCGGTGCTAAAATATTACACCCCACTTGTATTTGGCCTGCACAACAAGGAAATATTCCTGTGAAATTATTAAATACTATGCAACCGTCGGCTGCGGGTACAGTAATAAAAAAAGAAGCAGGAAGTACTGGTGTAAAAGCGGTGGCTGCGAAAGATGGTATTATCGCTATCAAAATTAAGAGCAGTAGGATGTTGCTTGCGTATGGATTTTTAAGAAAGATATTTGAAGTATTTGAAAAATACAAAACACCCATTGATATGGTGACCACTTCAGAGGTGGCCGTATCTGTTACTATAGATAGTGATTTGCATTTAGATGAAATTATTGCTGAGCTTAATAATATCGCATCCATCGAGGTTGAAAAAAATCAAACCATCATTTCGATTGTTGGAAATGAAATTGCTAAAACAGATGCTGTACTTACAAAATTATTTGATGCAATTAATGAAATTCCGGTAACCATGGTAAGCTATGGTGGAAGTCATCATAATATTTCATTATTGATTCCAAGCGAATACAAAACCAAAACTTTACAACTCGTGAATAAGGGATTATTCAATTTGTAATTGGATTTGTTTTATAGCTTCGCTCCAATTGAAATAAATAAACTGCGACCATCGGCAGGCAAGGCACCTGGTCCTGGGTATCCACCAGCACGTCTAGTGAAGTATCTTTTATCCAATAGATTATTAATCCCTGCTTTTAGCTGTAACATTTTGGAAAATTTATAACTACCTGTTAAGTCTGTAATTGAATAGGAGGGGATGCGTCCTGTATTTCCATTAGCACTTGCAGCAATTGTATTGTTTGCATCACTAAAGGAGGCGCCTACAAAACTTAATTGTGCGGTGATTAGAAGATTTTTGTATCCATAGCTGATACCTCCTCTGAAAATATCAGTAGGGGCATTTTCAACTTTTTTGCCTTTGGTATTTGCATCTTTATGATCACTGGTATAGGTTGCATTTGTATATGCATAGGAACTAAATAAGATGACATCAGTGGTTTGACTATTTGTAAATGCCCTTATTGGATTGAATTCAATATAAGATTCGATACCCTGGCTAATACTAGCCCCTACATTGGTAATGAGTCTGTAGTTAGTGCCTGAAGTTGTGATGGTACCGACACGATTATTATATTTTAAATAAAATCCACTAATATCAAATTGAATATAATTTTTCACTTTACCTCTATAGCCAATATCAAAATTAAAACCTTTGGCATCTTTTAATTCTGGGTCAACCACGTCTGTCGTTGGAGGCGCTTGTAAATTTGCAAATTGAATTGGTCTATATGCCTGAGAAAAATTTGCATAAAATTCTGTAGCCTGTGTTACATGGTATTCTGATCCAACACCAGCGAGTAGGAAACTTCTACTCCTAGTGATATTTTGTAAATTAATTGCTGTTCCATTGGTTGTTAGTCCATTTCTTCCTGCAGCTGAACCTTCTAACCATTCATATCTGATGCCTGGAATTAAATATAGCTTATCTGAAAATTTTAAAATGTTTTCAATAAATCCTGCGGCATTGAATGATGCAAAACTTACATCTTTAGGGTAGGTTCCTTTTATAGTGATGTCATAATTAGAGCCTGTGCTACCAATACCATCGGCTAACCGGTCCGTATTGCCTTTGTAAAATCTGATACCACCTGCAATCGTGTTTTTAAATTTACCAATGGCATAATCGCTTATGATTCTACTTTCAATACCGTAGTTTCTGTATTTATCTAAATTAACGAGCCTATTATTGAATTGGTTTGTTGCAAGGTTGATGCTATCTTTTATATTGATGGATTGTAAAAATCCTACACTATTCCGGTCGCCGATGGTTCCAAAAACTTTTGTATTCCAGCGGCTATGTTCATTGATTTCGTATTGTAGTATTAGTGCGGGTGTCATCCAAGTGATATCAAACCAGTTTCTGTTTCGGAAGCTTTGTTTTGCATCTTGTATTATTTGTACATCGGTTAAACCTCCCGCTTGTTGACTTCTGATATGGGAATACATTAATTCAAACTTGAGTGAAAATTTATTTGTAAAATTATAGGTAATTGAACCGAAACCAGATTTGGTATAAAATTGACTATTATTTCGCCATCCCTCTCCATTTCGTTGGTCAAAAAATGAATAATAATGGAGTTTTCCACGCTTGCCACCTAATGCATTATAACTATTTAATAAACCATTGCTTCCAATAGTTTGTTGCGTTTCAAACTCGATGGGTTTATTGATTTCATTACCATCCTTTAATATATAGTTGACCATACCACC
>CAJBLA010000229.1 GCA_903953815.1 uncultured Bacteroidota bacterium
AGGCAAATGCATGTTGGGTATTTTCTAAAGATAGGTTCATGCTAACGTTCATTCGTACTACAAATATCGGTAGTTCTGCTTATACGACAAAAGAATAAAGAAGCTAAATTGCTTGATGATTAAAGGGTTGCAAAACCATTTCACTGACCACACCAGAACTAGGCTGTTGGCACAAAAACCAAATCGATTTTGCAGCTTCCTCTGCTTGTATCATTTTATCTCTTTGTACTCTTAAATCAATATTATCCCAGAAAGGCGAATCTACACCGCCAAGATACACTTGTGTAATTCTTATTTCAGTTCGTTTTAATTCCTCTCTGATAGATTGCATCATGCCAACCAATGCATATTTACTTGCGCAATAGGCTGCAGCCCCAGACATAGGTATTTTACCTAAAATTCCAGGAATATTGATAATAAGGCCCTTTTTAACCTCTATCATTTTAGGCAAAATTGCCTTTACTATTTCAAAGGTACTCAGTACATTCACTTGGTAGGACAATTGCATATCTGATACCTGTAATTGGTTCAAAGGTTTAATAATGCCAATTCCCGCAGCATTAATGTATATATCGAATGCCTCATTTTCGATTTTTTTTACAAAGTTTTGAACCGAGTCGGAATTGGACAAATCCACTTCCAATATTTGTGATGCCGGCAATTGATTTGATTCTGCTATTAAATTTAATTTAGCTAACTGACGCCCAGCAATCCACACTTGTGCACCACTGTTATATATTAACTTAACTAAATGGGCTCCAATTCCTCCTGTTGCACCCACAATGAGTACTTTTTTATTTTTTAAACTATCCATCTGATTCATTCAATTTTTAAAATAACAAAGCAGTAGTCAAATTGTTTAAATAAACAATGTAAATTTACCTGCAACTCAAAAAATAGTTACTTGAAAATTGTAGCCACCCATATTTATCAGTTTAAAATTCCAATGGTCCCTTTTACCATAGCTACAGGGACCATGCATTACGCACAAAATATACTCATTCAAATAACCACCGATGAAGGGATTACTGGTTATGGTGAGTGTTCGGCCTTTCCTATGATTGTGGGCGAAACACAACAAAGTTGCTATTTATTGGCCAAGGATTTTGCCAGTTATTGGAAAGGTAAAAACCCATTAGCAATTACAGAACGACTCAACGAACTTGATTTGATAATAGCTGGGAATTATACCGCCAAAAGCGCATTTGATATGGCATTGTATGACATTGCTGCAAAGCATGCCAACCAACCACTGTATGCTTTTTTGGGAGGGCAACAAAAATCCATTGAATCTGATTTAACCATCGGCATTGACACTCCTCAAAATATGGCAGGACAGGCCATTGATTTTGTCGCCAAAGGCGTGCGCATTATTAAAGTAAAGCTTGGCAAACACCCTACAGAAGATGTGGAAAGGATTAAGGCAATAAGAACAGCTATTGGAGATGAAATTATTTTACGTATTGATGCGAATCAAGGCTGGTCATCCGATGACGCATTAGGCGTATTAACAAATCTATCAAAATATACTATTGAATTTTGCGAACAACCGATGCATAAATACCAGGACGATTTTTTGCCTGCATTATGCAAAGCTTCTCCCATAAAAATAATGGCCGACGAATCTGTATTTACGCACCATGATGCGCGTAAGTTGATTGCGCAAAAAGCATGCGATTCAATCAACATTAAATTTTCAAAAAGTGGCGGCATTCAAGAAGCCATAAAAATTCATGACCTTGCCAAACAACACAACATTCCATGCATGATGGGTGGTATGCTCGAAAGCAGATTGGCGTTGAGTGCAAAAATGCACTTTGCAATGGCGCATGACAATATCAAATATTACGATATGGATACTTGTCTGTTAGGTCATTTGGCTGACCCGGTTATTGGTGGTGTTCAATTTACCGGTATGCATTTAAATATTAATGACGCTCCTGGTATTGGCGCAGAAGTAGATCCCGCGTATTTAGCAAATTTAGAAAGCTGCATTGTTTAAGGACAATAAATACAAGTAAGAAAGGGGCTAAAAAATGCAGATTTAGCCTCCTACCTTTTAGCGCCTTATTATCCTTCTCTTGAATTACGAAAATGTTGTTTTTTCAATTCATCCTATTGTCACACAAGTTTGTATCTTTACTTTACAAAGCATAACATTATGGAAGCGCGTAAAGCAATCGATTCCTTCACCACGATGAATGAATTAGTATTACCCAATGATACGAACACCTTTGGTGATTTAATGGGTGGGAAACTCATGTATTGGATGGATATTGCCGCCTATTTATCCGCAGGTAAACATTGTAATTCGGCATGTATGACCGCATCGGTGGATAACTTAAGTTTTAAAACGCCCATTAAATTAGGAAATGTTATTTGCATTGAAGCAATCGTTACCAGGGCCTTCACTACCTCTATGGAAATTCATTTAAAAGTATGGAATCAAAATATGATTAGTCAATCAAAGGAACTGAGCAATGAAGCTTTTTTCACTTTTGTTGCTTTAGATGAAAATAAAAAACCAAAAGCAGTTCCAGCAATCATTCCGGAGACAGCGGAACAAATAAAATATTATGATGGCGCTTTACGTCGTCGTCAATTACGTTTAATATTAGGCGGCAAGATGAAACCAGATGACGCAACTGAATTAAAAGCCTTATTTGTAAAGGACTAGGCTATAAAATACGCTTAAAATAATTTTATTTGCTAATCACTTGAGCCAAATGATGCTTACCCTTAAGCATGTATTCCTTACTTTGCTCAATACCATCCATGATTTGTTCTAAGATATGCTCCACCGATTGCGTGTAATCAATCACCAAGGGTTCTTTAAATCGAATACTTAAAGGTGTTCCCACTTTTTTAAATTTCAACCCCTTCTTATTAAATGCGCGCCAAAAACCATTGATGACAACTGGTACTACAATGGGTTGATTGTTTTTAATAATGTGCGCAGTTCCTTTGCGACCGGGCGCAAATGGCTTGGTGGTACCTTGCGGAAAAGTAATTACCCAGCTTTTGGATAAAGCCTTATCAATTTTTTGCGTATCCACTTCATCCCGATTACGCGAAACATCTTGTCCTTCGGCGCGCCAAGTTCGCTTAATTGTTAAAGCACCACCCAACTTAAATAATTTGGTCAACCAATTGCTATTCATGGTTTCCTCCGCAGCAACAAAAAATAAATTGGTGAATGGATTTAATAAATAATAAGGTAAGCCGAGCTTATTAAACTTACGCCATTTCACCGCACAAAAAATATGAACAAAAGCAATCACATCTGCAAAATAAGTTTGATGGTTACTTACGAATAAAACATTTTTATTGGGGAGATTTTCCAAATGCTCCGTGCCCTCAATTTTTAACTTATTGAATAACACCAATCCTGGATAAGTAAATATCCCAACAAGCCCATATATAAAGGAGCGAAATAAGCGAATATGTTTTAATCTATCCAATAAACTCATGATCCAACCAAATTTGATATTAATGCAATATACTAATTAATATTTTATTCGCATATCCCTGTTTAACCAACAAATTGTATCTTTAAGCAATGAAAAAATCAGCAGTAATTTTTGACATTGATGGTTTATTAATCAATAGCGAGCCATTATGGAATAAAGCGGCAAGTGAAATTTTTAGGCAATATGGTATATTATTGACCGAACAACAATATGCATTAACGACTGGATTAAGATCAAAGGAATTTGTTGCACATTGGTTATACGAGCATAAAATTCCTTCCACTGAATATGATCGTGCCGAGCAACGGATCATTGATCTGGCGTTAACGATGATTGACAAAGAGGCAAATGTGATGCCTGGCGTTGAACATATTTTTCAATTTTTTTTACAAAAAGAATTTAAAATTGGATTAGCCACATCTTCTCCTGTTGCTTTAATTGAACTTATAAAAGATAAGCTAGGAATTAGACATATTATACAAGCAAGTTGCTCCGCACAACTTTTACCATTAGCAAAACCACATCCCCAAGTTTATTTGGATTGTGCCGCTGCACTGCATACATCCCCCTTAGCCTGTATCTGCTTCGAGGATTCAGTTTATGGGATGATTGCTGCTAAAGCTGCAAGAATGACTTGCGTGGTGGTGCCAAGTGCAGACCATATGAAATTGGCCCATTGGGGTGCAGCTGATTTAAAGCTATCTTCCCTCCAAAATTTTGGCGCCTTACACTTCAATATGCTTGATCCTGAATAAGGTAAGGTTAGATTTCAAGGAAATTAAAAAAATTACGCGATCGTGGTTAAAATCAAATTAAATTGCAGTCCAGTATGGAATTAGCCAAAAAAGTGATTGGAGCCGAACTCGAGTTATTCGAAAAACATTTTAAAGATGCGGTAAAAAGTAGGGTTTCCCTGCTGGATCGTATTATGCAATACATCGTAAAGCGCAAAGGAAAACAAATGCGCCCAATGTTTGTATTGTTATCAGCAAAATTACATGGAGAAATTAATGACAGCTCCTACCGCGCTGCCTCCCTTGTTGAATTATTACATACTGCCACATTGGTACATGACGATGTTGTGGATGAGTCCTTTGAAAGAAGAGGATTTTTCTCGATCAACGCCTTATGGAAAAACAAGATTGCTGTTTTAGTTGGTGATTATTTATTATCGAAGGGATTATTGTTGTCATTAGAAAATAAAGACTTTACCATTTTAACCATTTTATCCAATGCAGTAAAAAATATGAGTGAAGGTGAATTATTGCAAATGGAGAAAACAAGAAATTTAAATTTTGATGAATCTGTTTACTATGAAATCATCAATGGGAAAACGGCAAGTTTACTCGCATCTAGTTGCGCCGCGGGTGCCTCCTCTGTTTCAAATGATCCAGCAGTGATTGAACAAATGCGTGCATTTGGAGAAAATGTAGGTATGGCTTTTCAAATAAAAGATGATTTATTTGATTATGGTGAAGCAAAAGTGGGTAAGCCAACAGGCAACGATATCAAAGAAAAAAAATTGACGCTCCCTTTAATTCATATTTTACAAAAAGTAACGCCCGCTTTAAAAAAGAAAATCATCTATATTGTTAAAAACAATAATAACGATAAAGCACAGGTGAAATTTGTGATTGATAATGTAGTTTCAAATGGTGGCATAGAATACGCTACTGAAAAAATGATTGAATACCGCGATAAGGCATTAACCATACTCCACTCATTTCCAAACTCAAGTTGCAGAGATGCGCTTGAAGAATTGGTCCGCTATACCACAGACCGAAAATTTTAATGGAAAAAAGATGGAACATATTACAGGCAGATGTACTAAAAGTACAAGCGTTACAAAGCGCACTTAAAATACATCCCATACTTTGTGAACTCCTGGTTCAAAGAGGCATTGATACCTTTGAAGCGGCGAAACATTATTTCAGACCCAGCATTGACCACTTACATGACCCTTGGTTAATGAAGGATATGCGCATAGCCGTAACGCGGATACAGGAAGCCGTAAATAAACAACAAAAAATATTAGTATTTGGCGACTATGATGTTGATGGAACTACATCGGTGGCTACTTTGTATCAGTTTTTAAAAACATTGTCTCCGCATATTGATTATTATATTCCACATAGATATCGTGAGGGTTATGGCATTTCTAAAATTGGGATTGACTTTGCCAAAGAAAATAATATTGATTTAATCATTTCAGTGGATTGCGGTATTAAGTCCATTGAACTCATTACCTATGCAAAAAACTTAGGCATTGATTTTATTATTTGCGACCACCATTTACCTGATACCATTTTACCGCCTGCCATTGCCATACTCAATCCAAAACAAGTGGATTGCAATTATCCCTACCAAGAACTTTGTGGTTGCGGTGTCGTATTTAAATTAATATCAGCCCTTGCGGATACCTATAATTTACCCCCTGAATCCTATTTGCAATTTTTGGATTTAGTCGCCACTGCGATTGCTGCTGACATTGTTCCCCTAACAGATGAAAATAGAACTTTGGCTTTTTTTGGTTTACAAAAAGTAAATCAATCCCCCAGCTTTGGCATATTAGCGCTCATGGAATTAGCCAAACAAACGACCCCATTAAAAATTAGCAACTTAGTTTTTGCAGTAGCACCGCGTATTAATGCTGCAGGCAGAATGGATGACGCAAAAAAAGCAGTCCAATTATTTATAGAAAAAGATTATTCCAGCGCCCTAGCGATTGCCTCATTATTACAACAGGATAATTTAGACAGAAGAGAAGCGGATACAAGTATTTCAGAAGAAGCATTGCAGCAAATTGAAATGGACCCTACGCATGTAACAAAAAAATCCTCGGTGGTTTTTCAAGCACATTGGCATAAAGGCGTCGTGGGCATTGTGGCAAGTAGATTAATAGAAAAACATTACAAGCCAACTATCGTGCTTACACAAAGCGGTGATGTAATTGCCGGAAGCGCTCGTAGTGTATTGGGATTTAATTTATACGAAGCACTTCATGCATGTCGCGAACACTTAATTGGCTATGGCGGCCACTTCGCAGCTGCAGGCATGACCATGGCAGTGGATCAACTCGAACCATTCAAAATTGCCTTTGAAAAAGCAGTCGCAGCGCGAATCACCATTGAACAACTCACTCCTGAAATTGCCATCAATTCTATTTTGGCATTAGATGATATTAACATAAACTTCTTTCAAATTATCAGTCAAATGGAACCTTATGGGCCCGATAATGTACGACCGATATTTTTAGCGAAAAGTGTTCGCGATGCGGGCTACACCAAACTAGTCAAAGAAGCGCATATTAGTTTTCATGTAATCCAAGGACAAAATACCGTAAAAGGTATTGGCTATAATATGCCCCAACATATCGACCTCATTAAATCCGGCAAGCCCTTTGACCTTGTGTTTCAATTACAATTAAACGAATGGCAGGGAACGCAAACTGTCCAAATGCAGGTCATCGATATTAAAGCTTCCGCTTAACTACCCCACTTATTTAAACAATAAAGCGAAGTAGTATTTACACCACTTCGCTTTACCTTATTTTTTTATTTGTAAAATTTCAGCAATCTAATTGCTGAAAAATATTACTTCAATAAGTCAACACTTCTATTGATAAAGTTGGTTAACTCCGCTCCTTTTAATAAGCCTTGTGAAAGCAATGCCAAGTCCGCTAAATTACGTGCTTGCTTTTGTTGCTTGTCAACATCTGGCTCCTTTAATAAGGTTTGGAAAATGGGATGGTTACCATTTACAGTTAAATGAACCTCATCTGGCATCTGCGCATAAAATGCGGTCATTCCGCCACCGCCCATACCTGCCATATCTTTCATTCGACGCATAAACTCAGGACGTGTTGCAACAATCGGTGCCGCATTCTGACTTAATCCTTTCACCTCCACTGTTAAAGTAATTTCAGGGACTTGGAATTCAAATAATTTTTTAGCTTGTTCCACTTCCTCTTTTGATAAAATTGAATCTACATTTTCTTGCTTATCAATTAAGTTGTCAACCACGTCCGCATCCACACGAACAAACTGAACCCCTTCCCATTTCATTTCCACATTATTAATGAAGGCAGCATCAACCATGGTTTCTAACTTAACCACTTTATATCCCTTCGCTACTGCAGCTTGAATAAAAGCATCTTGCTGCACAGGATTGGTCGTGTATAATAATACTTGCTTACCGTCCTTGTTTTTTTGCGTTGCAGCTGTAGTTGTTTTATATTCATCCAGCGTATAAAAAGTACCTGCATTTGCAGCATCTTCCATGATTAAAAACTTATTCGCTTTATCTAAAAACTTATCGTCTGTAATCATACCATACTTCACAAACAAACCTAAGCTTTCCCACTTTTCTTCAAAAGACTTACGATCGCTATTAAATATTTCCTCTAATTTGTCTGCTACTTTTTTGGTAATGTGTGCATTAATTTTTTTCACATTTGGATCCCCTTGTAAATAGCTACGACTTACATTTAATGGAATGTCTGGACTATCAATAACGCCATGTAATAACATTAAAAATTCAGGAACAATATCCTTTACCTCATCAGTTACAAATACTTGGTTACAGTACAGCTGAATTTTATCCTTTTGTATTTCAAAACTTTGTTTGATTTTAGGGAAATACAAAACACCTGTTAAATTAAAAGGGTAATCCACATTTAAATGAATCCAAAACAAAGGTGTTTCTCCAAATGGATATAACTCCTTATAAAACTTCTCATAATCTTCCTTGGTTAAATCAGCAGGCTTACGCACCCAAATTGGATTGGTATTATTGATTGATTTTTCGATTTCCAATTCTTCTGCTTTACCTTCTTCCTTAGTCGCTTCTTTTTTCTCGGCATTGGCATCCGTGAAATAAATGGCTACAGGTAAAAATTTACAAAATCTTTCTAATATTGATTTCACACGATGCGGATCCAAAAATTCGGCACTTTCCTCATTAATATGCAAAACAATTTTTGTACCCCTTGCACTATAATCCACTTCATACAATTCATATTCGGTACTCCCATCACAACTCCAAAACACACCAGGGGTGTCCGTATGACTTTTACTATAAATATCTACTTTATCACTCACCATAAATGAGCTATAAAAACCCAAACCAAAATGACCAATAATACTGGTGTCTTTGTATTTTGTCACAAACTCCTCGGCGCCACTAAATGCCACTTGGTTAATATACTTGTCCACTTCGGCACTTGACATACCAATACCATTATCAATAATGGATAAGGTTTTTTCCTTGGCATCTAAAACAACATCTACCCTTAAATCACCAATGGCCCCTTTTACTTCCCCTTTGCCACTTAAGGTTTTTAATTTTTGAGAGGCATCCACAGCGTTACTCACTAACTCTCTTAAAAATATCTCGTGATCGCTATAAAGAAACTTCTTAATGATTGGGAAGATGTTCTCCGTTTGAACCCTTATTTGACCTTTTTGCATAATTATTACATTTAGTATAAGACTAGCAAAGAAAATACCAAAATACAAATGCTGACAGACTGTCCTTCAATAAGCCTATTGAGGTAAATTTTGCAGCCAAGCAGCCCCAGTGCATCGCTTATTTTTTAACAAAATGTCACTTGTGTCACGAATCAATAACTGCTTTTCACTATTGTACACCGAGTAAATCCCAATCACCGATCCGTTACCTGTAGGAGTGGCAAAACCGGCAAAATCGGCATACCCGCTTGACCTTAAATAAATAGTTCCTCCTGTACAAAATTTTAAGGCCCTACTTGCCCCCGTTTTATTTTTATAATCCGCATAAGTTTGTCCGGTATCTGTTGCTGAAAATTCAACATTTATAATTTTAATTAATCTGCCTTGTAAAGAATCTCCTAAATTTTTAAATGCAACTTCGATTGGAATAATTTTATAATGATCAGAAAGCGTGGTAATATGTTTTTCAAACAAAGGCACCGGTATACCACCTGTGACTAAAGTGCCGTTGGAGGTATCCACTCCTGCTACCAATTGTTGCATTTTTCGGTAGTCCGTTAAAAATAAATTTTGAATACGCACCCGTAAGAAAGCTCCCACTGGATAATTTTGGTATAAATTGGTTCCATCCAACAACAAAACAATCCCCCCAGTGCTGTCTTGAATAATGATTGACTTGTAAATATTATCATGCTCGTCATTACCCACCACTACCCCTTCAATCATCCATGATTTTGTAATTGGTTCCACCCGATTTGTCAAATGTAATTTTCGTAAATTTTTTATGGTGATTAAGGTATCCGTTGAAAGGCCTATTACTTTTTCAGCGTAAGCCGTTTTTTTTAAGCAGGCCGAAAAAAACAACATGGAAATAAAGAATAATAAATTAAAAAATGAATGGTACCGATTTTGATTTTTCATAAATGATATTTTGGATGTATAAAGAAGTATTAATTAGAAGACATTTTTATAGAAGATGTGATTGTAAAAGATGTTTTTATAGAAGCTATGATTATTGGATTTGCAGTTGTGCCCCTAATGCATAGGTGCTTCCTTGGTCATACATATATTTCAAAGGAAATTTTTCAAGCCGAAATGCTGCATAATCAAATCTGGATTGTTCAAAAGAAAAAAGCGGGATCAGCGTATTTAATACATTTCTTATACTCGCGCTAAATCGGATTGTCTGTTTTTTGTTTTTGATGGCAAACGCATATTGCTTAGACATAAACACATTAAATACCCATTGATTGGGTAGGTAATTTTCGGATTGAATTAGTTTCCAATTTGCATCATTATTAATTTGGTTTCTCAATAAAAAAGAACGCCTAAAATAATTATAATCAATAGACCTTTTCATTGAATAAACGCCTGTAATACCTATTCTACTTGAATAATCAGGCTGGTATTGTATCGAAATGGCTTGCACCCATTGCGGATTAGATGTGGCAGGCAGTCCTTTTAATTGAAGCACCCCTGATTCCACTTTGTATAAATCGTTCACCAATCTAATTTCATACAAGGGATTATTTGCGATGAAATATCGGCCAATGCTACTCACTGCAGACAATTGCAGCGGACCACCAAATTGTGTTTCCATCCCCAACTCAACACCTTTATGTATAGTATGCATTTGTCCTAACATGCCGTATACAAATGCGAAAAAATGATCATGGTAAAACAGATTTTTTTCACTGGCATTTTCAATAGATTGCCAAAAGATAGACAGATTCATTTTTGTATACACGCCCCTATAAAACAAAGCAAGATCAATGCCGCGATGTAATGCAGGCAAAATAAAACTAGCCGTATAAGGATGAACAGCAGGATCTAAATAAATGTCACTTGAATTTGGGGCATTGGTTTGTTGAAATAAAATTGTTTTTGCATAAAACCGACCGGAAAACTTATATAAATATTGGGCCTTCAATCCATAGGAAGGAAATGACAAAACAGAGGACTGCCCCAGTGCTTGCCTAGGGAATAATCCATTTTGATTAAACCCTGTTCGACTAAAGCGATTGTTTTCGTATTTAAGAGAAACGCCAAATTCATATTTTGCCATTTGTTTATGGAGTTGCCCCCATAATTGTAATTGAGAATTTTGCAATGCATAATCACCTCCCCAACTTTGTCCTGCTTTTATTTTTTGGTCTGGCTGCCTAATTTCATTTTGAAAATTAGTCGCCGATCCATTGTCATCTACCCAGCCATTATAATTAAGGAAATAATTTCCACCCAACAAATTTTCAATGACATTATAATTTCTGATCACATCGTTTGCGCCGTGCAAACCAATTTGTCCTGACCATTCTAAAGGAAATTGATACTGCAATCGCATAGACAAGCGCAATAACTGCACCTTAGCCACTTTGGCATTAATGATATAAAAGGATTGTTGTGTCACATTGGATTGGTTGATTTTTTCCAAGTGATCAAAGTCAATTTGAAGTGCTTGTGGATTAGATGCAAACCAATCCAATAATTTTTTTCTTAATACGCTGTCCTTACTATAACTCGGTAAATATTTATAATAATCGGGTCGCGGATCCACTGTTTTGGTCCAATCCATTTGATATTTTTTTTGCATCCCTAGCGCTGCACCCATTTGTACATGTAATATTGCTTTTTCACGCCATTTTTTTTCATACCTAAAATAAGCAACAGGCACATCGCCACTTTTTTGATTTGGATAAAAGGGCTTCCCTTTATACCAACCCCAACTTGGATTATAATTACGTTGCGTTGACAAATCAAAGGCCTCACGAACCGATGGCGCTATTTTTCCTTGCGCCACATGATCCCACCAAATTGTCATTCCAATAGATTGCTCCTGTTTTAATTGCTTATCCATACTCAATGCAAACCCAGTTAATTTTTTAAAGCCATTGGGAATTAAACCCATGGGCGCTTGCTGAAAAACGGCATTGAATTGATAGGACCAACGCTGTTTTTTAAGGGGCCCGCTATTCAATTGTAATTGCCCTTCATACACAAAGGAACTATTTGAAAACCTTGTTGCTACGGTAACTGCTTTTTTTAAAAAGCGGGTATTCCCTGTTAAATAACTAACCGAGCCAGGATTACCAAAACCCAAATTTGAATATTCAAAATTGGAGACCATATCAATGGAATGAAATGCCTTGTACAAAGCTGCATAACTATTGAAGGAATCCCAATTACCAATTTTACTTTGCCAATTAATTCCATCAATAAAACTGCCCCTATTCGACGATTGGCCTCGCGGTACCCAACTAAAAACAAAACCATTAAACTGTGATAAACTATAGATCGGCAAGGAAGATGAAGACAATAAAGTAGGCACCCAATTGGCGCTAAATTCTATCAGCGTTTCCCTGTTTTGCAAACCTGTATTTTCTTTGGCCTCTTCCTCCTGTGCCATGATTGGCTGATGCAGATAAAGTAAGAAGAGAAAATATAAGATGCGCTGATATCGACTGCTCATTGATTGGCCTTTTATTGAAAACGCAATATGAATAAATGAACAAAGCATAACATTGCGGTTAATACGTTCATAAATACAAATAAATAAACCTTGATTGCGGGATTGAAAATGAATAAACTAAATCATGAAAAAAATAAACTCCCGTATTCGCGCGTATTGTTTAATGTATCTGATCCACTTGCCCATTTTATTAATTACCATCTTACCCTTTGTAACAAAAGCGCAAAACACAGGCACTGCGGATGCAAAAAGCATTATTGTTGGCTTTTATAATTTTGAAAATTATTATGACACGACCAATCAATTGAATGTAGCAGACGAAGAATTTTTACCCAATAGCGCGAAACAATATAATAGTGTACGCTTTAAAAATAAATCGGCGCATTTGGCTTCCGTCATTTATGGTATCGGAAAAATAAATAACGCTAATGGAATTTCATTATTAGGTATTGCAGAAGTTGAAAACAAAATGGTTTTAAAAAAACTAGCCGATGAGCCAATGATTAAAAAATACAATTATCAGTTTCTTCATTTTGATTCAAAAGATAGCAGAGGCATTGATGTCGCCTTAATGTATCAACCCGTTCACTTTAAACCCTACCAATACCGCAGTTATAGTTTAACTGACGCTACCCATTTTACCACCTATGCCACCCGTGATATATTATATGTTCAAGGGGAACTGGATAAAACATGGGTACATATATTAGTAAATCATTGGCCTAGTCGGCGCGGAGGGGAAAACGCTTCCGCAGAAAAAAGGTTCTGGGCCGCAAGGGTTTGTAAAAGAATTATGGATAGTATTGAAAACCGTGACCCCAAAGCGAAATTCATCGTCATGGGTGACTTTAATGACAACCCCAATAACAAAAGTTTGAAACACTTAAAAATGTACAACCCCTTTTTAAAATTATTTAATAGGGGGCTGGGAAGTATGGCTTATCGGGATAGTTGGAGTTTATTTGATCAGATTTTATTGAATGCCAATTGGCGGATGGAAAAGGAAAAAACTGGGCACAGCTCTAAAAATGCGACAACAAATCCCCTTTTCCAGCCTGCTGTGGACAATATCAATAGCTACAATTCTACGAATACACCCCCTGGCGCATATAGTAATTTTGAACTAATCTATTGTAAATCAATCATATACAGAAGTTCAGCCTTAACCGAGCAGCACGGAAAATACCAGGGCTACCCCAAAAGAACCTGGAATGGGGATCAATTTAACGGCGGTTATAGCGATCACTATCCAGCAGTCATAATTTTTAAGGCAAAAAATGACGAAAAACCTTTAAAATAGCCTACCTTCGCCCTCCCAAATCTGTTTTGGCAGATTCGTTCCGAGCAATCGGAATGTCCACTGGGAAAAACCAATTATTTAACCAATAAATTCAAGTAATGAACAATTACGAATTAATGGTGATTTTTACACCGGTTTTATCTGAAGATGATTTTAAATCAGCTCAGAAAAAATACCAAGACTTCATCAAAGAAAATGGTGGGTCTACAGTAGCCTCAAATCCTTGGGGTTTAAAATCACTTGCTTATCCAATCGATAAGAAAACTACTGGTATCTACTGGATACTAGAATTTACTGCTCCTTCGACAGTAAATGAAAAATTGAAAATTCAATTTTTACGTGACGAGCAAATTATGCGTCAAATGATTACCAAACTTGACAAGTACGCAGTTGAGTATAACCACATTAAGAGAAACGGCGGTTTCCCTGTTCACAAAGCAGTTGAGGCTTAATTAAATTTTTACCAACATGGCAAAGAATGAAATAAAATACCTTACCGCGATTAAGCAGGAAAAACCTAAGAAGAAATTCTGTCGTTTTAAAAAGTATGGTATCAAGTATGTCGATTACAAAGACATCGATTTTTTAAAGAAATTTTTAAATGAACAAGGTAAAATGTTACCGCGTCGTTTAAGCGGTAATTCATTAAAGTACCAACGCAAGGTGGCTGACGCTATTAAGAAGTCACGCCAAATGGCATTGTTACCTTATGTAACTGATTTATTCAAATAGACAACAATTAGTAAACCATCCCTAATCTCGTATATTAAAAATATATTGGCGAGTGACAGCAAATAAAGCTGGGCTCTTGGGAACTAAAAAAAATGTATGCAAATTATATTAATCAAAGACGTAGATAATTTAGGAGGCAAGGACGAATTAGTAACTGTTAAAAACGGTTATGCGCGTAACTTCTTATTCCCTACTAAACAAGCGGTTGAGGCAAACACTTCTAATTTAAAACAATTGGAAGAGCGTTTAAAAGCAAAAGCAAAGAAAGAAGCTGCAATGTTAGCCGAGATTACAAAAGTAATTTCAGTATTAACTTCATCTCCTATCAAGTTGACTGCTAAAACAGGAACCACAAATAAAATATTTGGTACCATCACCTCATTACAAGTAACACGTGCAATTCGTGAACAAAAAGGATACGAAATTGATAGAAGACGTATTAGCTTACCAGAGGAAATCAAAGAATTAGGAAGCTACAAAGCAACTATTGACTTTGGAAATGGACAAAATACTGAAGTAGATATTGAGATTGGTGCTGAGGCTTAATAGCCCCCAACCCCAATTTCCAGCCTAAAATGAACTTCATTTAAGGCCAAAAAAGCCTTCCCATACCCTTGGGAAGGCTTTTTTTGGGTTATTTATGCCCAATCGGGGATAAATATTTTTAAAAAAAGCCCTAAAAGTGATATTTGTATTAAATAGTCCTATCTTTGATGTCTCCAATTCTAGAAGTATTTTTTAGCGTTGGTATTAGATCACTTAATTTAAAAGAACATGAACATTTATGTTGGAAATCTTAGCTGGAATATGACTAGCGAAGATCTTGAGAACTTGTTTACTCCGTTTGGAGCAGTAGCAAGTGCAAAAATTGTAACAGACAAATTTAACAACAACAGAAGCAAAGGCTTCGGTTTTGTTGAAATGGCTAATGATGATGAAGCTCGCGCAGCTATCAGTCAACTTCACGACACAGAAATGTTGGGTCGTAACATAGTAGTTAACGAGTCAACTCCACGTCCTGAAGGCGAAAGAACCTTCAAGAAGAAGCCTTATGGCGCAGGTGGCGGTGGTGGATTCAATCGCGGTGGATCCGGTGGATCTGGCGGCGGTGGAGGATACAACCGTGATCGCGGTGGTAATGGCGGTGGTGGTGAATACAACAGATATTAATCAACCTCGTTGCAATACAATCCCGTTCCGAATTTCGGAACGGGATTTTTTTTGTCCTGTACTTTTTAATAATTAGCTAATTTTAATACATGGAAAAGAAATACTGGGAAAAGATAGCCCCCAATTATGAGACAGAAATTTTTGATGTTTTACATAATGACAAGTCAGGTAAAATTGTAAAG
>CAJBLA010000230.1 GCA_903953815.1 uncultured Bacteroidota bacterium
ATCCTCCTTTTATGAAGCAAATTGGGATTTTAGGTAAAGTTGCACAAGAAGCCTTATGCCTCATTTATTTCAGTCTAGACTAATAGCAATCTAATAACCAATATTTAAAAGTTCATTATACGCCTTCAAATATTTATTCAGTCGTTTTAAATCCGATTCTAAGACTACTGGCATCCTTTTAATATCCAGGTTGTCAGTTAGGTCATTTAGTTTTACTTTGACTGCTAGAGGGTTTATTTTTACCCTATTGGTGAATTCTTGATAGTCTTCATCCTCAGATGTTTTTGTAACACATCTTAATGCATCAATCAATTCTTTGGAGAAGCCTTCTTTTTCTAAATCCTCAAAGGTCCAATGGGTATCTTCTATGACATCATGCAGTACTCCAACGATTTTCTCATTATCAGTCGCACCCATATTCATAACCCTAGTTACGTGTTTAATGTATGGTGCTCCGTACTTGTCTGTTGCACCCTCGTGGGCGCTGGTTGCAATTTCAATTGCTCGGTTTAATGTGCTCATTAATTATAGGTATAAGATGTAAATTCAATTCCGTTCTCCTTTAAGTAATCATGAAACAATGAATATGCTTTATTGTCAGATAAAAAAACAGCTAAGGCATTAATTAGTTCCACCTTCTTCCCAATTGCAACCTTATTAATCTCGTATAGCTTGGGTAAGTTTTCAGAACTAATTGTAATGGAATATTCATAATCAGAATCCCCGAAAATATCATTTACTGTTTTACCAATATCGTATCCATCCAATTTAAGATTCTCCCCATCAAACCCGAGATCAATGGTTACTTTGATATCTTTTCTGTCAATCGTGAAAAGTCGTTTGGTATATTCCATTTTTTCAATTTATGATTATTAATACTAACGCTGCTAAATTAGTTCTCTTCGGGAAATCGTTGATTTGAAAACCACTCCATAAACATTTCTATTTCAGCGTCCTTAGAAGTATCCACTTTTTCCGGTAATGGTACAGTCACTTTTCGTGGGACATCAACCTTCTTTTCGTAACTTTCCCGAAATGCTTTGTCCTGCATACAAATCTCTACCATTTTGTTCATTTTTTGTTTTTTCATATTTTATTATTTATAAAGGTGACATTTCCGATAAAGCCAAAGCGTCTTCCCACGACATATTAGGATGACGTTCCATATCGGACCTTAACGCCTTTTCTTCAAGGTTTAAGTCCTTCCAATTTGCAGTCATTAATTGCTCTTGCGTTTTATCAGTAATCTTATTTGTTTCTTGCATAACGTTTTTTATTTAAAACACTTCCTCAGCTATTCCTAATAGTTCAGCGCCACCAATCAGTAACGCTGCTAAAGGGATATGACCATAGTACAATGCGCCGCATCCAATTAATCGGATGATGGATTTAATAAAGCTGATAATAAAGTGTGTTTTAGCCGAAGAGGCTTTTTCTTGTAGTTTCATGATAATCGTTTTAGGGTTATTTAATTTTACCATAGTGAATAAAGGCAGATGTTTTCGGCATGGATGCATAGGTTGCTTGAACCCTGTCGTTTAGCCTAACAAATTTTTCGTCATTACCTGCGTTAATGTTAAACCCAATAATGTCGTTCACAATAAAGTGGTTCACTTCGAAATTTGTAGCATCCTTTAAAAAGTCTACTTGTTGTTTATAGTGAGCAGCGATATTGTCACATAGGCTAATCCAGTATAAACCCGTGCATCTGGGATCGGTAACCAAGTTAAACTGAATCACTCCGTTTGCATAGCCGGTATAGGTAGGAAGATAACCATCTAACATAGCCCATCTTTTAGCTACATTCCCTTGGAAGTATTTATTAATGGCTTTAGCATCCCAAGTAGTAGGTTGCGGTCCTCCGGTTTTCATAAAAAAGGTAAGACTCACGGTTTTCCCGGTTAATTCTTCTTGTTTCTTCTGTTCTTCCTCTAAACGACATTTTTCTTCATACTCGGGCTCAAAATACCCATCTAAAACAAGTGCATTCCAATGGTTAAATACGGCAGGGATATTGGAAAGATGATGACTAATCCCTTCCCCTTGGTCATTGCATTTGAAAGGCGTTTCATCGGGTAATAGGGTTAATAAGGATTGCTCAAGGTCATTAAGACTATCAGCAGAAGAAATGTCCTCTAGGGTTAACCAAGTTCTTGCATACACCAATATTTGGGTGCATTTGGCATGGGAAGATAGCTCTCGGACCCTTTCACGAAAATAAGTAGCCGTAAACATGCAAAGTTCCTCTCGATCCTTGATTTTAACGGCATCTAAGTACAACTTAACATGATAAGTGCGTTCGCCAATTTCCCTTAGTACAGGCACAAAACCCATATTGGCCCATGCCTTTGCGAAATTAGTAAAGGTGAATTCGTTGATTTTCTCAACTGCAGGGGTGGGTGGTTGTACAAGAAAATGCTTGTAGTAACCGATGGTTTGTTTGCTCATGGTATGAAATTTTTAGGTTAAAAATCACACCAAGAAAAATTTGAAAGGGAATTACGTTTTATTTTGACTGTAATTGTCCTCATCTAATTCCAGCACCGTGGAGGGTAACTCTCTCGGTTGCTAGCCATTTAGGCTTCTTGATGATGGGACAAAGATA
>CAJBLA010000231.1 GCA_903953815.1 uncultured Bacteroidota bacterium
ATCGTTCGCTTTTTTTTCCTTAGTCACTTCGATCGTGAACTTATCCTTAAGTTGTAATATGCTTTGCCAGCCTCCTTTTACAACTCTATTATTATGAATACCTTCTTTTTTTAATATACTAGCCGCGAGCGTATTAGCTTCACCATCTTCACTGATAATATAAATATTAAAATGTTCGTCTAACTCAGACATACTGCCAGGATCAGCGAATTCCAATAAGGGGAGGTGTATAGAATTTTTAATATGCCCTTGATTGTATTGTTCCTCGGTTCTGATATCTAATACCATCAAAAATTCATCAAATGGAATATCCATGGCTAATTCATCCGCTTCAACTTCAATCACTAAATCATACCGCTTGTCTGCATTCAGCCAAGTAGCAAAGCCACCTTCCAACCAGCCTTTGATATTGCTGAATCCTAATTTTTCAAAATAAGCCAAGGCGATTTTTTCATTGTCATCAGCACCAATAAATAATAATGGTTGTTCAAAAGATAATAAACCTAAGGCTGCTGCTTGATGAATGATCTCGGGTTTAAAATGAATTGAACTAGGGATAAAGCCTTCTAAAAAGGAAGCTTCATCCCTAGTATCAATAATGAATGCATTTTCTTGGGTTAGGAATTGCTGAAATTGTTCGACAGATAAAGACATATTTATCCTACTAAATTTTCTACAAATTGGTTTACTTGTTCCAATCTTGCATAGTCCACATTGTAAAAAATAAATTTACCTTCGCGAATAGTACTTACAATACCTGCTCTTCTTAATATTGCTAAGTGTTGAGAAGCAACCGATTGTTCTAATCTTAATTTTACATAGATTTCAGTAACAGTTACTTTTTTTTGCTCATCGATAAGTTTAACGATTTGTTGTCTTAGCTTATGATTTAATGCTCTTAAAATCATTGCCGCTTTTTTTGCGTGCAATAAATCAACCTTCAATGAATTGGATCCATTGCTAAGTTGAAGTGTTGGGAGTGATTGGTTCATGAGATATGTTTTGGGGGTTAAAACTATAAAAGCGGTACAATTTACTTATTTTATTCTATTTAGTTCATTTTTTTATTATATATATTTTCTTAAAAATGGGAGTGTTGCGTTCCTATTTTTAAAATTATCTGACAATGTTGCAAGTCAAAGGTTTAACAATAATGCTAGAAATAATTGCTTATTTGATGAGTGGTTTTTGGTAGTAGTCTTTTAGGTAGGCCGGACCACTGTATGCTAGGTCCTCAAAATCATTTGCCTTAAATTTATCTACTGCCAAGGCAGCCATATTATCAATGGAGTAGGAGCAGTCCAGAAATAGGGGTAATTTATTATGAAAATCAGTGTGTTGTGTCAAAATTTTAGTTTTGGCCACACCCGATCCGATACAGATTAATGGTCCGTTGGTGAGTAATGAATGCAATAGGGGTTCATCCAAAATAATGGCTTTTTCAGGGGCAAGGTAGTCAAGCGAGCTATTATAAATTGCACCGAAAATTTCCATCCTTCGAGCGTCAATCATTGAAAACACTTGCAGTTGTTTATCATCCAACAGGTCATTTTTAGTTTCAATCAAATGACCAATAGCGGCCTTGGCTAATAAGCTGAGGGTAGAAAGCCCAATCAAGGGTTTATTTAAGGCAAATGCCAAACCCTTGGCACTTGCAAGTCCAACCCTAAGGCCTGTATAACTTCCCGGGCCCATAGTAACGGCAATAGCATCCATATCTTTAAGTGAAATACCAGCTTCCTTACATAATTCTTCAACACCCGCTTGCACAAATTCGCCATGCGTATTTGATAGGTTGTTTTGTTTTGAAGCAATGACTTGGAGGTCTTGGCTGATTCCAATCAGGGCATCTGGACCTGCAGTATCAATATGAAGTAGGGTATTCACTATTTGTAATTGTTTTGCAAAAATAGGCGGTGAATTGATAGAAAAATAAGAAATTGCGCATAATAATTAATTATATGCCAAAACAAATCATTCAAAGCAACAAAGTCCCTACACCTATTGGGCCTTATAGTCAAGCTGTTATCGCCAATGGATTTTTATTTGCAAGTGGTCAAGTCGCTTTTAACCCAGCAACTGGGGAGCTTGTTTTAACTGATATTTTATCTGAAACCAAGCAGGTGATGGAAAATATTAAAGCCGTTTTAGACGAAGCTAAATTAAGCTTTGCCCATGTGGTTAAAACGAGTATTTTTTTAAGTGATATGCAATTGTTCGCACAAGTGAATGAAGTGTATGCAAGTTATTTTACTGCTGATTTTCCGGCACGTGAAACTGTCGCAGTGAAAACTTTACCTCGTAACGTAAATGTTGAAATAAGTATTACAGCAGTTGTGGATTTGTAGTTTTATTTTTCGACGACTTGGTAACTTGTTTCAAAAACAATATTATCCTGGGGCTTCAATAATTGGAGCCCCATTTTATTATTAAAGGCATTAGGTGCGCCGCTTAAATTTTCAATAGCCATACTATTTCTATCTGGAGGTATATACAACTGTAAGTATGGATAAAGTGATGATGGATTTATTTTTAAAACAAATTGTTCGTTTTGTAAAGTGCAGCTGCTATTTTCTGTAGCTAATGCATAACCATCGTCTAGTTGTAAACTCCCAATTTTTAAACCATTGCTAAAACGCGCATCTTCAATCATATTTCCAGTGGGTAGTAAGTCTTTATCGTATTCCATTTTTCCTTTACTCGCAAATTGCAATGTACAATTGTCAATGCTTTCGCCTAATGTAAAGTAAGGGTGCCAGCCATCAACGATGGGAATTGGAACAGTTGCATTGTTCTGAATAGTAGTTTGTACTGAAACCTTATTATTTTTTTCTAAGATCCATTTGACATACATCGTGAATGGAAATGGATAACCTTGATCACTGCCAAGATAATGATGTACTAAAATAACAGTAGCTTGATGTTCATTTGCTTCAGTAGCTTGCACAATAAATTCAGCATCATACATAATTCCATGTATCGCATGTTCGCCCATATAAAAACGATCCATGGTGTAGGTTGTATTTAAGTGTGTGTACTGGCCTTTGTATAATCGACAAACGTAGGGACTCATTTTGGCACTTCTAAATCCTTGGCTTTCAAATTCCTTAGCAACATGTAAGGAATTACCCATGATAAATTGATGGGACTCTCCTCTTTGACTTAAAAGCCAACTGTTTAAAAGAGCTCCTTTTGTCAAAATATCGATGGTTACCCCCATTTCAACGTCAAGTAATTGAATGAATGCAACATGATTGATTGTACTTTGCTTGATCTGAAACTGCATTGTATTTTGTTTGAATGGTAAATTAAAACTATTCTATTAACTTTGAGTCGTAAAGGAATTAAATATGAAAAATTGTTTTGTTTTTGGATTGTTATTATTGGTGAATAGCTTAGTGGCCCAAGGATACAAAAGGTATGATAGTACCTTAAAAATCGGTAAAGCGGGGTTTAAAATATTTTCTTTAAATAAAACGCCCGATCGTAATACCTTAACCATACGCCCGATTGGTTTTAAATCAGAAGCAAGAGAAGCGTCTTTGGAAATTAAGGCAAGGGTATTGTCTGCTGAAATTGATGATTTAAATAATGACGGTTTCCCTGATGTAATTATTTTTATTGAAGAACCTAAGGGTAATAAATCATTGTTCTGCATCAGTTCAAAGGAAAATGAGCGTATGGAGCCTATCTTTTTTCCTGACATTAAAGATGATATGAGATTAAGCAAAGGCTATCGGGGTCAGGATGAATTTAGATTATTGGAAGGCGTATTATTTAGAAAATTTCCCATTTTCGAATCTGACACTGCAATTAAACAGCCCACGAATAAAGTGCGACAAATTTTATATCGTGTAATCGCTGGAGATCAAGGTAGTTGGAAGTTTAAATCATTTAAGGATTTTGATATGAATGCAGAAGTTAAATAAGGTACTCCTAATTTTAACCTGCGGAATTACTTTAATTCCTATTTGCAATTTTACTATTGTCCATGGGTAATCATAATTTTTCCCACTGCTTTTTCAGTTCCTAGTTCATCTCTTGCAAATACAAGATACACGCCGGTGGCAACTTTATTTCCATCATAGGTTTTACCATCCCAAATAGCTTGCCCTCCTAAAGCCCTAGTCTGATACACTAATTTTCCACTGAGCGATGTTATTTTTACAATAGCGTTTTCTGCTAATCCCCGCATTGCAATAGGACCGTTGTAATTGGGCGAAATGGGATTGGGAAAAATATTGATCTGTTGCATGGGTGTTGTGCCTGATGTAGCCGTACTCCGATAACTGGCCATTTGTTGGGCAGTATTAAAAAAAACTTCACCAGTATTAGGCGCAATGATAATTTGACGAATGGTGTCATTCGGTAACGGACTGTTGTTTTTGGTAAATCTTTCTATAATTTCTGTACCATCGGTGCTTAATAACCAGGTGCCATTGTTAGTACCCACCCATTTCCGGTTAGCGCCATCTGCAATGATACAATTCACATTTTCTTTTTGAAACAGTAATCCTGCAAATCCATTATTGTTTTTAATTTGGGGTAAGTAGGCTTTGCAAGTACTTATTTCATTACAATCAAAAAGACCAATACCATTGTTGGTTCCTACCCACATAGTGCCATTTTTATCATCTATCATACTGGTCACTGTACTACTGGGTAAATTATTATTATAGGTATTAATGATACTCCATTTTTCGCCAGTGGCATTTGGGTTATAGACCATAATGCCTTGGTATTTTGGTGCAATCATCCATGCCTGTCCTTGTTGGTTAATGAACATTTTGTTGATACCATCTAAGGAAAGGGTATTGGGTGGCGTTATTAATTTCCAAATATTATTTTGTCTTTGTAAAATCCCTTGACCTTCTAATAATGTCCAAAGGGTTCCATCACTACTAAATTGAATATTACTAAAAAACCCTTTGAAGGATGCTGGGCTAGCTTGTTCAATGGTCCCTTTGTCGTTGTTGAATTTTAATAGTCCATCACTACTGGTCAGCCAAATACTACCATCAATGGGGTCCGCAGCACTTGAATAACAAATAGGTAATTTTTTATTACTGATTCTATTAAAATTTTTCCACCCTTCTTCATTATAAATACTAAATCCAGCATCAGCGCCACCAAATGGCGCAATCAAATATTTTGTATTGATAAAAATCTGGCCATTGATATTTCCAGCGGGTCCACCCAGGGGTATCCAATTTGAGCTTGTATTTTTAAGTAGTAGGCCATTTATGCTGTCTGCTAACCAAATATTATTTTCATCAAATAAATAATCAACGGGATTTGATAAATAGAGTGAATCAAGGATGCTGGTGCTGGTTTTATCCGTATTCACTTTTAATAATCCCCCTTTATTCCCATTGCTAAAACTAGTATATAGTCCATCCTTATTAATTACTATTTTTTTAATTTGACCTGTATTCAAATTAAAGTAAGGTATTATTACGGGCAGCTGATAAATACTATTTGCATTGGCGCTGTATACGATATTGTTATACTGAGATATTTTATTAATACCTAGATTATTAAAGTTGCTATTATTTTGCCATTGATTCCCAGAAATCCAATTATTTTTTAATGGGCAGGTCCAAATGCCATTTTCAGTGGCAGCATATAATACATCCTGCGTACTTACTATTTGAAAAGTTTTCGTGACTTGTCGATTGTTATTGGGAAACCAAGTATCTTTTATTTCATGTTTAATTAAATCTAATACGATGATGCCAAAGTCGGTGGATAGTAAAGCCCATTGATTTAATACGTAAATATGGTTAATTTTTTTACTAGGATATAAATTGGAAAGTAATAAATCAGTAATAGCATATACCTGGTCCCCTTTTACAATATCTATATTACTATTGTTATAGGCAATAATTAATTGTGATTGTGCATCATCCCAGGCGGAGCATGCTATGGATATATCATGAAGTCCAGTAGATTTTCCTAAAAGTGTAACCTTGTTTTTTGCTGTTATTGAAAAAACTTGTTGTGTTGTTGCGCCAATGATTTTTTTATCGCCATTTGTATTTTTAGCTATGCCTAATTGCGTAACAGAACGGTTATTATAATGTTCTCTCCACTGTCCAATACCGCCTAATTCATTTTGCCCACTACTTGTTAAGGTTAAGCTTATAAATAAAATTAAAAATAAAAACCGCTGAAGCATTATATTTTTATTTGGTAATTATTTTTTTTCAAGCGCACTGTAAATGGCTTCTTGAATTTTTGGGCGTAGGTTTAATTCACTATATGCTTTATTATTACGTGTTGGATAAACGCGATTCCCTAAAAATATATACAACAATCCATTTGCTGGATCTGCCCAAACACAAGGGCCTGTAAAACCAGTATGGCCAAATGTGGAAGGAGAAGCGCTTGCGCTTGGATAAGGATCCTTTAAACTCGCATTGTTTTTTTCAGGTTTATCAAAACCCAGACCACGACGGCTATTTTCGGTATTGTAAGCTGTGAAAACTTCAATGGTGCCAGGGTTAAAGTATTTTTTGCCTTCCCATTCACCTTTATTTAAAAGCATTTCATACAATTTAGCTAAATCAGTCGCGTTGCTAAATAAACCCGCATGTCCTGCAATGCCCCCCATGACGGAAGCACCTTCATCATGAACGGTTCCCTGAATCAATTCATGTCGATAGTAGTCGTCCACCTCGGTGGCAGCTATTTTATCGATACTTGTTTTTTGTAAGGGTAAAAATCCTGTCGATTTCATACCTAAAGGAGCATAAAAATTTTGCGTAGTATATTCATTCAAGTCCATACCCGAAACTTCTTCAACTATTTGACCTAGAAAAATAAAATCATTATCGCTATATACGTATTTACCTGGGGTAGTAATTGGGCTATTTAAAATTTTATTTTTTATGGTATCCATCCAATTGTCCTGTAAATATTTGGTAGGCGTGATCATTTGATGGTGCGTTTGATCACTTACCGGCACCACTAAATTATTAACAAATCCACCTGCAGGATTAATTAAGAATTCGTAAAATTTAATAAAAGGAAATAAACCTGCTTGATGTAAAAGCAAATCCTTCAAGGTTATTTTTGCTTTTTTATTTCCAACGACCCAAGGCAAGTAATCACCAATTGTTTTATTAATATCTACTTTCCCTTCCTCCACTAATTTCATAATGGAAACCGTGGTTGCACTTACTTTAGTAACAGAAGCTAAATCATAGCTCGTCTCTAAAGTAACTGGGGCTGAATTTTCACCTGCTATTTTTCCATAGGCCTTGTTAAATACAATTTTATTATTTTTTGCTACTAAAACCTGACAACCAGGAATTGCTTTTTTTTGTATCGCATCTGCTACAATAGAATCAATTACATTTAATTTTTCAATATTAATTCCCAATGGCGCTTCTAGTGATTCCTTTTTTGTATAAATCGGACTCGTTTCAATGGTGTAAGTTGCACCCATGGGTAAATTATCACTAATGGTTACCGGTAGGGTTCCGGTTGCTTGAATTTTACCCTCCAACCAATCCAGTGCTGCATGCTGGGTAAATGTATTATCCTCGTAGGCAAATAGTATATTATTAATTTTGTTAAAATCGGCAACAGCATAAGGATTGCCAAAAATAAGATGTACCCAATTTGCTGGATGGTTTTCATTTAAGAAGTTTATAAAAGCAGTCGGAATTTCAAAATGCTTTGCAGGTCGGCGATTGTAATTATGTAGTCCAATCATTACCTGATCAAATTCGGTCAATGTTTGGCTAAGGCTAATCATTTTATTAGTATCACCTGCACCTACATAAATGATTTTCACTTGGTATAGTTCCGCCAATTGTTTTGTTATGCTGTTTTCTTGCGACTGATTTAAAGCGACGTACACCATTTTTTTATTTTTATTTAAAATAGGGTGTTGTACATTTTCTTTTAAGAAAGTCAATGATTGCGAAGCCATTTTTTCCTTAATAGCGGAAACTGATTTATTTAAGTCCGCAATAATATTTGTAGTATCAATAAAGAGGTCCCTGCTTAATCCATGTTTGTATTTTGCCGCTAAAACTTTTCGAACACGATCTTTGATATCTTTTCTACTGATTCTTTTTTCTCTAATTGCGGATCTAATTTTTTTAATGGTTTGATCTATATCGCCAGGTAAGCAAAGCATATCATTGCCAGCAATGATGGCTTGTACATTTGCTTCTCCTTGCGGAAAATAATTACTAATTGCTTTCATTTCTAGTGCATCTGTAACACTGATGCCTTTGAATCCTAGCTCGTTTTTAAGTAATCCATTCACAGCTTTCGGCGATAAGGATGTTGCTAAATTTTTTGTTGCATCAATGGAGGGTACTGACAAGTGCGCCACCATAATAGATTCAATACCTGCGTTTATCAATGCTTTGAATGGCACTAATTCCATGGAATCCAATTGTTCCTTTGTTTTATTAATAATAGGAATATCTAAATGAGAATCCACCGACACATCACCATGCCCTGGAAAATGTTTTGCCGTTGCCATTACGCCGTTATCCTGCATTCCTTTCATATAGGCAATACTGTAATCAGTTACAATTTTTTTATTTTGACCAAAGCTTCGGTCATTAATTACAGGATTCGCTGGGTTATTATTGATATCTGCGTCGGGGGCATAGTTCACTTGTATGCCTAATCTTTTACATTGTGCTGCAATAGCTGCACCCATTTCATATACTAAATTACTGGCTGGCATGGCTCCCAAAGAAAGTTGTCTTGGAAACATTTCAACACTATCCAAACGCATACCTACGCCCCATTCTGCATCCATTGTAATTAATAAAGGTGTTTTGGCAATGGATTGATAGTAGTTGGTATGCAAAGCCTCTCTAACGGGACCGCCTTGAAAAAAACAAAGGCCACCGACATTGTATTTTTTAATTAATGATCCAAGTGAATCTACTTTATTGCTATCCCAATTGCTATGTGCTCTAATAATCATCAACTGCGCAATTTTTTGATTAAAGGAAAGGGAATTGTATTTTTTTCTTAGCCATTTTTTTTCATCATTACTTTGCGCGTTGGCTTCTTGTATCGTCAACAAGGAAATGAATACAATTTGAATAAACTTTTTAAGCATAGAACATTTTTTTGTTAAAATAAATCCGGGACTCTTTGTAGTAGCGTCGGATAATAAGTATTGCAATTTAAGGATAAAAAAAAGCTTACCCTTGTTTGAGTAAGCTTTTTTATTAGGTGACCGGTGTGTTCAACGTTGGGTCGAATATTTTGTATCCGTGAAAAAGGGATGCCAATGTTTTGAAACCTAAACTTTCATTTAATAGGGGCATCCATTCCGATTTCCTCAGGACTAAATTGGCTTATGCCTTTTCTTCTTCTTCCACATCTTCGTCTGCAGGTAACACTGGTTCAACACCTGCTTTTTGAAGTTGGGCAAACCATTTCACCATCTTCTTCATATCGCTAGGGTAAACGCGTTCAAAATCCATCTTTGCATACACTTTTTTAAAGTAAGCTTGTGTCGCTTTTGGGTCCTTTTCGTCGGGTAATTTTTCCTTTGATTTGCCCATTTCAATAAATATTTCCGCTAGGAACACATTATCGTGGGTCGTGAACACTTCAATACTTTCCAAATGAGAGAATTGGTGTGCTCTTGAGCTAATGAATTGAGTGGTATTGTTTTCGAGTGATCTTGCGATGGCGCCGTCACTTTTACTAGTCAATAATTCGAATAAACCTGACATACCTGAAACCGAGATCAATTTGTTGTATTCCATATAAACGGTGCGTTTTTTTACGGGCGCAAATTACTGAAAAACACCCAATTTTCATTTTTTAAACTACCTTTGTTTATCATAAAAAATCAAGCATATGCCTGGGTTTGAATTATTTGGGGAAGAAGAAAAAATACAAGTAAATGAGGTCTTGGAAACCGGAATTCTGATGCGTTATGGCTTTGACGGGCCAAGAAATGGAATGTGGAAATCCAAAGAGCTAGAAGCTGCAGTATGCAGCACTTTTGGCGCACAATATGCACAACTTACCTCTAGTGGAACCGCTGCCTTGACAACAGCGATGGCTGCCTTAGGCGTGGGTGCTGGAGATGAGGTAATTATGCCTGCTTTTACCTTTGTAGCAAGTTTTGAAGCAATATTAAGTATGGGGGCCATTCCGGTATTGGTTGATATTGATGAAAGCTTGACTTTGTCGCCATCAGCTGTAAAAGCGGCGATTACATCGAAAACAAAGTGTGTGATGCCAGTACATATGTGTGGCAGTATGGCTGATATGGATGCATTGGTAGCGATTTGTAAAGAACACAATTTAATCTTGCTTGAAGATGCATGTCAAAGTATTGGTGGAACATATAAAGGCAAGCATTTGGGTACCATTGGTCATGCTGGTACTTTCTCTTTTGATTTTGTTAAAACAATTACCTGTGGGGAAGGGGGTGTAGTGATGACCAATGATAAGGAGGTATATACCAAATCGGATGCATTTACTGATCATGGACACGATCACTTAGGGGTAGATAGAGGTGCAGATTTGCATCCGGCCTTGGGATATAATTTCCGTATTAGTGAATTACATGCAGCGGTTGGGTTGGCGCAAATAAAAAAATTAGCTACTTTTTTAGCAATTCAAAAAAAGAATAATCAAATTTTACGCTCTTATTTAGAACAGGTACCAGGCATTCAATTTAGGGTAGTGCCCGATCCTTTAGGGGATAGCGGAAGCTTCTTAACTTGGTTCTTGCCAAGCCAAGAACATACTGAAAAAGCCATTGCTGCTTTTAAGGAAGCCGGCATATTTGCAGGTAATTTTTATTGGTTTGCAAATAATTGGCACTATATCAGGAAATGGGATCATTTAAAAAATGCGACTAGTTTATACCCATTGTCTGAGGCGCAACAAAATGCATTGATTGCATTACAACATGCTGACTTTTCAAAAAGTGATGCGATTATGAGTAAATGTATTTCTACTGCAATTAGTTTGTTGTGGACGGAAGAACAAGTGCATGAAAAGGGTGCTAAATTTTTACAAGTGTTACAAAAAACACTTTCCTAAAAGTTATCACCCATGTCATTAGGACAGTCATTGCAACAAAGGCAGCTACAGCGTTTATCGCCACAGCAAATTCAATTAATGAAATTGTTGCAAATTCCGTCTGCGCAAATCGAACAAAGAATTAAAGAAGAGATGGAGGAGAATCCTGCATTGGAAATGAATGCAGATTTATTAGATACGGATACATCAGCGGGAGCAGATGAGTTAAATGATGAGTTTTTGCAAGGTGCTAATGAGGAAGAAGAGGCCGTACCTGTAGATGAGTTTGAAATGAGCAATGAGGATTTAAATGAATATAATTATGACGAGGATGTAGCTGATTACAAAACCAAAGATGATTATTACCCAGAATTAGATAATGATGTGGTCATTCCCATTAAAGCGGAAGTGAGTTTGAATGAGCTATTGATCAATCAGTTGAATATGTTAGCATTAGATGAAACTTCTTTTAAAATAGCAGAACAAATTATAGGGAGTTTAGAAGATGATGGTTATTTGCGACGTGCATTAACATCTATTGCTGATGACTTGGCGTTTAAGCAAAGTATGTGGGTAGATGAAAAAGAGATTGAAAAAATCTTACTTCAAGTACAACAATTTGATCCAGCAGGCATTGCTGCAAGAGATTTACAGGAGTGTTTATTATTACAATTAAAACGAAAACAAGCCGATGCTCGAATGACGAACAGCATTGATGCAAATCACGCAAGCTTAGATCCTATTAAATTGGCGATTATAGTGATTGAAAAATATTTTGAAGAGTTTACGCGCAAACACTATGATAAAATTCAAAAAAGTTTGCATTTAAATGAAATTGAAATTAAAGGGGTGCTGCAGCAAATTTTAAATTTAAATCCAAGACCAGGTGCGGATACGAATGAATCGAATAAATCTGAAATGTATATTATACCGGATTTTACGGTGGTCATCAATAATGGAATTGTTGATTTGACTTTAAATAGCCGCAATGCGCCGCCCTTAATCATCAGTGATGATTATAAGATGATGTTAAAGGAGTATGAACGCGGCAAAAAACAAGACAAATCACAAAAGGAGGCCGTATTTTTTATTAAACAAAAAATTGATGCTGCAAAATGGTTTATTGAAATGATTCAGCAGCGGCAGCAAACTTTATTGAAAACGATGAAAGCAATTTTAGCGCATCAACAAAGTTTTTTTACTACGGGGGATACCACACAGTTGCGACCTATGATTTTAAAAGATATAGCGGCTGCTACTGGACTAGATGTCTCAACCGTAAGTAGGGTAGCGAATAGTAAGTATGTGCTCACTGAATTTGGTACTTATTTATTAAAATATTTTTTTAGTGAATCACTCACCACTGATTCTGGCGAGGAAGTGAGTACGAAGGAAGTGAAAGCCATATTGCTTGAATTCATTCAACAAGAAGACAAACACAAACCATTAAGTGACGACGAGTTAACACTTCAGTTGCAGCAAAGGGGGTACAATATTGCAAGACGTACCGTTGCTAAGTACAGAGAACAATTAAATATTCCTGTTGCCAGA
>CAJBLA010000232.1 GCA_903953815.1 uncultured Bacteroidota bacterium
ATAATGGAGTTTTCCACGCTTGCCACCTAATGCATTATAACTATTTAATAAACCATTGCTTCCAATAGTTTGTTGCGTTTCAAACTCGATGGGTTTATTGATTTCATTACCATCCTTTAATATATAGTTGACCATACCACCAAATTGTGGTCCATATTGTAAGGCACCTTGACCTCTCACAATTTCAATTCTTTGAACTGCTTGAAGTTGTGGATTGTAATAAGCTTCAGGATAGCCAAATGGATCGGCGGCGATATCATAGCCGTTTTGTCTAACATTAAATTCCCAACTACGGTTAGGGCTTAAACCTCTTGCGGCAATGCCAATTTGAATACCACTAGGATCACTTTCCCAAACGTGAATTCCTGGGACTTTTGCTAATACTTGACGCATGGTATTGTTGGCGATATTGCCCTGTACATTTTCAAGCACAATTAAAGCATTCTTTTTACCTGCATAAATGGTGGTACCAACAATTTCTGGAAGTTGTTGGTAATCGCTTTTGCTATTTCTGCCAACAACAGTAATGTCGGGCAAGCTTTTCCATTGTGAACTATCCTTGATTTTGTCCTGTGCATTTATGTTTTGATTCAAAACACAAATCATGGTAATGGCGATGCTTATTTTTAGTATCATAGTATAAGAGGCGCAAAAATAAAGTCAATTGAAACTGCTCGTTTTTGAAATGAGGAAAAGTGATTTATGTTATACGGAAAAATAAAAAGGAGTCCCGAAAATCAGGACTCCTTTTTAGCTAGAATTTATATTTAATAAATGGTTCATTTTTAGTCAAATAAAAGAGCCAAATATTGCATTTGGCTCTTTTATGAGTATAAGTAGTAAAATATAAAAGAGGTTTATTTAAGTCTTTTATATTTTTATAAAAAGACTTAAATAAACAACAGTGCATCACCGTAAGAGAAGAAACGGTATTTATCTTTAATTGCTTTTTTATATGCTTCCATGGCTAATTCATATCCTGCAAAAGCGCAAGACATAATTAACAAGCTCGTTTTTGGTAAATGAAAGTTGGTCACCAAGCTATCTGCAATATTAAAGTTATAAGGAGGGTGAATAAAATGATTCGTCCATCCTTCCGCAGGTTTTAATAAACGTTGCGCAGTTACGCTGCTTTCCATTGCACGCATAGCTGTTGTTCCAATGGAACAAACGCGACGACCATTTTGCTTTGCTGTATTAATGATGCGACAAGCATCTTCGTCAATCTTAAAATATTCAGCGTCCATTTTATGTTTGCTTAAATCTTCCACTTCAATAGGGCGGAAAGTACTTAAGCCAGTATGTAAGGTAACTTCCGCAAAGCGGATACCTAAAATTTCTGATCTTTTAATTAATTCCTTGCTAAAGTGTAATCCAGCTGTAGGTGCAGCTACGGCACCTTCATACTTTGCATAAACTGTTTGATATCTTTCTTTATCTTCTTCGTCTGGCTTACGCTTAATATATTTAGGCAATGGGGTTTCTCCTAAAAATTCCAACATGTTTCTAAATCCATCATCATCACCTTCCCATAAAAAACGAATGGTACGACCACGGCTAGTGGTGTTGTCAATGACTTCGGCTACCAATTCTTCGTTTTCGCCAAAATATAATTTGTTTCCTACACGAATTTTTCTTGCGGGATCAACAATTACGTCCCATAAACGATTGGGCTTATTTAATTCTCTTAATAAGAAAACTTCAATCTTAGCACCTGTTTTTTCCTTGCGACCATACATACGTGCAGGAAAAACTTTGGTGTTGTTCACGACAAAAACATCTTTGTCATCATAGTACTCTAATAAATCGGAAAAATTTCGATTCTCCATGTGACCATTCTGACGGTTTACAACCATCAGTCTGCTGTCTTCTCTACGCTTGGTAGGGTGTTGTGCGATCAAATTCAAAGGTAGGTCGTACCTAAATTGGGAAAGTTTCATTTGTGTCTATTTTTGGGTGATAGCCACATTAAGTTTACTACAGCCTTACGGGGCAGTTCGCTTCATGTTACGGCATGAAAATTATGGAGGCAAATGTACGACTTTAGCATTAATTTTGCGGACACAACATTTGTACCTAAAATTGGGCAATTTATACAAAATCACTAGATTTGCAAACAATTGTTAGTTTTGGTCCGGTGTTGATTTAAAACAAATTATTCTATGTTGAAAGCTAAATGGTGGAAAGTTTTGTCATTTTTTCTTTTGTTGTACACCTGTACCTACGGATTCATTGTTAAAATTCCAAAGTTGGATGATCGCATGCGTGAATCTATTCGTAATATGTTTTTTCATGTGCCTATGTGGTTTGGTATGATGATATTATTTTTTGTCTCCTTATTTTATGCCATTAAATATTTAAGATCAGGTAATGCTGTGCATGATGTTTATTCCTATGCTTATGCATCCATGGGTTTGGTATTTGGAATTTTAGGAATTATTACGGGGGCGTTTTGGGCCAACTACCAATGGGGTAGTCCTTGGGTAGGTGATCCAAAACAAAATGGTGCAGCCATTGCGTTGCTTATCTATTTTGCCTATTTCGTTTTAAGAGGAAGTTTAATTGATATGGAAAAACGCGCAAGATTATCTGCCGTGTATAATATATTTTCCTTCTTCATGTTGTTTCCTACTTTATGGATTTTACCAAGATTAACAGAGTCCTTACATCCTGGTGGACAGGGCAGTGAAGGTAATCCTGGGATCAATGGAAAAGATATGTCTGCAAGTATGCGCACTGTTTTTTATCCAGCAGTCATCGGTTGGACTTTATTAGGGGTATGGATTAGTACTTTACATATTCGTTATCAATTATTAAAATTAAAGAAGGAAGAATTATTATAAAAATTAACAATCTAAATCAATTCAAATGATTTCTCTTTTACAAGCAATGACGGCAAATAATTCAGACAACTTAATGTTACGTGATGGTAAAATATATTTAGTAATGACTATCGTTAGCATCATATTAGTGGGCTTATTTATTTATGTGGCAAGCATCGATAAAAAAATAAGTAAGTTGGAAAATAGCGCAAAAGATTAAATTTATTTAAAACCAATACATATGTCAGACAATCAGCCTTACAGTTTTTTTGAAAGCGTTGAAAAAAGTTTCGACAAAGCTTCTAAGTTTACAACCTGGGAGCAAGGAATATTAGATCAAATTAAAGCTTGTAATAGTATTTACAGTATGCGTTTTCCAGTAAAAATGGATGACGGTCATATTGAAGTCATTGAAGCATATCGTGTACAGCATTCACAACATAAGTCACCTTGTAAAGGGGGAATTCGTTTTAGTATGGCGGTGAATCAGGATGAGGTAATGGCATTGGCTGCTTTAATGACTTACAAATGTGCAATTGTAAATGTTCCTTTTGGTGGTGCGAAGGGCGGTATTAAAATTAGCCCACGTAGTTTAAGTGCGTATGAATTAGAAAAAATAACCAGAAGATATACTTCGGAATTAGTGAAGAAAAATTTTATTGGTCCAGGTATTGATGTACCTGCACCTGATTATGGAACTGGGGAGCGTGAGATGGCATGGATCGTGGATACCTATCAATCCTTAAAGCCAGGCGAAATTGATGCAGCTGGTTGTGTGACTGGTAAACCTATTTCTTTAGGTGGTGTGCGAGGTCGTAAAGAAGCAACAGGCTTGGGTGTGTTTTTTGGTATCAGAGAAGTTTGTTTGATGGAAGATCAAATGAAAAAATTAGGTCTTACTGTTGGCGTGCAGGATAAAAAAGTAATTGTACAAGGATTGGGAAATGTTGGTTATTATACTTCTAAATTTTTCAGAGAGGGTGGTGCTAAG
>CAJBLA010000233.1 GCA_903953815.1 uncultured Bacteroidota bacterium
TCCTGTAACCAAGGGTTAGCAGCACCTTGACCAGCACCGATACCTACTTTTTGGTATAAGGCTAATTCAATTTTAGTTGAAGGCTTTGTTGCACTTACTACAGCTAAAGCAGTTGTTACTGCTGTTGCATTTAAAGTAGCACTTGCAAAAGTTTCAGCAGCAGGATTTGAAACACCCGATTGTAAAATTTTATTCCAAGCAGCTTCGCCACCTAGTTTAGCGGACCACTCATTTTTTAAATAAGTAGTGTAATCAGTTGCATCACCAGACCATTTTAATAATGAATCTTCAAATGCACGTGTTTTAAATAATGGAGATATGGTTGGTTGTAAGAAACTAATATATCCTGTTGCTGGTTCAGCATCACCCCAACTTTCTAAAAAGTGTGGAGCAGGAATTACATATTTACAAAGTGCAGTTGTTTCATCTAATTTAGCGTTGAAAGAAATAGTTGTTTTCACTTTTGCTAAACCTGATTTTACTTTTTCTGCATTTGGCCAAGTATACACAGGATTTGCGCCATAAAATAAAATGCTATTTACTTTACCTGCGTTCATGTCATCCACCAAAGTTGCAAATTCACTATCAACACCTTGACGGTAGTTAACAGTAGTACCAAAATTAATGGTGGTGCCGTTTGCACCTACAGTAGCATTAATTGCGTTCACTAAAATTTGCACATTCACATCATCGCTACCCGCTACTACTAATGCAGCACCTTGGTTAGCAGTTAATGCTTTTGCAGCAGCTTCGATACCTGCTTTTAATTTTGCATCTGTCACGCCTGTTACGCCAGTTCCTTTTACTGCACTTAATAAAGCAGCAGCAACCAAACCAATTTCAGAAGGGCGACATAAATATTTTTCATCTGCATTAGAACCAGTCATACTTGCCACTGTTTCAAAGTGGATATGCTTGCTCATCGCAGGATTTTTTTCATCTAATTTTTTTCCAACCGCATATTGTTTTGCAAATGCAACAGGATTTAACCAAGTACCTAAAAAATCAGCGCTTAAGGAAACAATTACTTTTGCTTTTTCAAAATGGTAAGAAGGAATTACTCTTTTACCATAACAAGCTTCGTTCGCTAACAACATCGCGCTGTTTGAAACAGCATCATAAGTAACATGTTTGCTACCCGGATGTTTTGCCAAAAATTGTGCAACCACTTTTTTAGTGGTAGGAGAAGTAATTGAACTGGTAACAATCACCGTATTGCCAGCTAATTCAGCAGCAATGGCTTTATCAATCGCTTCAAATGTAGCTTCCTTACCAGCAATCGTTGGGAAACGCAAACGCGCAGTATCATATAAGTCTAAAACAGCCGCTTGAACACGGGCTGAAGTTCCACCACCTGTTAAAGGTGATAAATCATTACCTTCTAATTTAATTGGACGACCATCACGCACTTTTGCAAGTACGCTTACCACATCCCCATCTTGTACATAAGTAGTTGCATAATAATCAGCAATACCGGGAACAATATCTTCGGGCTTATTCGCAAATGGAATTGACTTTTTAATAGGCATTTCGCAACTTGCTGCTGCAGCTGCTGCAGCTGTACTAAAGCCTACATATTTTAAAAAATCACGACGCGGTGCTTTTGCTTGTAAAAAACTTTCTCCTTTTTCCAAAGTAGATTCGTCTTCAACAAAAGGAAGTTCCTCTTTAAATTCATTTTGAACTTCATTGTTATAAGCTTCAGATTTATTTAATTCTCCAAAACTTTGCCAGTGCTTTTTTTGCTCCATAATAATGTATATAAAAAATTACGCCTCTTATTTAATCCGGTTTATAAACTCAGTTGGTTATTCGCGTTTTGAAATGACTATTAATATTACTACTTAATTAGTAGTGACATTTTTGACACTCTGTTCCACCAATTTTTTCAACAGTGATTCCTTTTGCACTATCTAATTTTCCACTCTTTAAATCATCATGGAAAGTTTCGTAAATGCTATAAAACCCATTCTCTTTAAATTTCACTTCTGTTGATCGGTGACAGTTCACGCACCAGCCCATGCTTAAATCTGAAAACTGTTTAACCTCACCCATGTTTTGAATATCACCATGACATTGTTGACAAGCCACTTGACCTGCATTCACGTGTTGTGCGTGGTTAAAATAAACGTGATCAGGTAAATTGTGAATACGAACCCACTCGATAGGTTTTGCTTTAGATGCATCCCAAGGTTGCCCTTCGGTGAAGCCAGCGTATTTGTATAATTTTTTAATTTCATTGGTGCCATCCACCACATCACCATTCTCTCTCACCAACGGTTCCCCTTTGTATTCATTAATTGCAGCATGACAATTCATACAAACATTCACACTCGGTAAAGTAGCTTGCTTGCCTTGATAAGTTCCAGTATGACAATACTGACAGTTAATTTGATTAACGCCCGCGTGTACTTTGTGAGAATAATAGATAGGTTGTTCCGGTTGGTAATCTTTAGAGCGACCCAAATCAATTGCACCAACTGTGGTCATGTAGCCACCTAATATAAATAATACAATTGCAATAAATGCGATGTATGCTTTGTTTCTGTAAAAAGGAATAGGCTCCGTTGATGGAATGCCTGCTTTATCATCAGATAATTTTTTTAAGTTACTATTAACTTGTAATAATATTAAAGAAACTACTGCTAATATTAAAGTAAGTAAACCAAAAACTAAAGTACTGTCAGATTGATCTTCTGGAGCACCTGCTGTGGCTGCGCCACCTGCTGGAGCTGCACCTGCTGCAGGAACTGTTTTGATGTATGCTAAAATTGCATCGATATCAGCGTCAGCTAAACCAGGAAAATTATTCATTGCAGTTTTATTGTACTCGTTGTACAATTTATTTGCATATGCATCCCCTGTTTTTAAAAATGCAGCGCTGTTTTTAATCCACGCATACAAATTCTTTTTTTCAGGCCAACGATCTTCAACACCGGCTAACGCAGGGCCAGTTAATTTTTTATTAACCGCGTGACATGAAGCACAATTTTGTGAGAAAAGTGCTTTCCCATCTTGCGCATTCAAATGATTTCCGATAGATGAACTAAGGGTAATAAATAGGAAGATCGAAACGATCTTAGCTAGGCTTCTTAAAATTGTCATATACACAAAAAGTGTCTAGGGTGTAAAAATGTCCTCGAACGGGGGCAAAATTAGGTAAGAATAAGATTGAATGCTAAATAAATGTTAGATTTTTTTTATAGAAATTGTTGATTTTCAAAGATGTCGGGAAAAAAAGACTGACGAATGTCATAAAAATGTAATGTTAGTTTGGTGTGGGGGAATTTATTTTGGTTTTGGTGGGCGGTTTTGGAAAAAAAAGGCACCTTTGGGGCGCATGAAATTTATTCAAAATTTACAGGAAAAATGGAA